>DATESI010000204.1:0-7386 GCA_035270905.1 Anaerovoracaceae bacterium | reverse complement strand
TTCTTGAACCACCGCATGTAAGAATAATCTTATCACGAAGGCCCTCTGCTTCCATAAGCTCTTCCATCTTAGTTAACTGCTGGATATGAATATCCTTCTGAGTTACAGTCTGTGAAACTAAGATTGCATCAGCGTTTACTTCCTTAGCCTTTGCGATTAATTCTTCGCAAGGAACCTGGGAACCCATGTTGTAAGGAACTACGTTCTTAAATCTTTCAAGACCGAAGTGACCGTGGAAGCCCTTCATCTGAATGATTGCGTCGATACCTACTGTATGTGCGTCGGACTCAATTGCAGCACCAACTACAACGATGTCTCTGCCAACGTTTTCGCCGATCCACTCGCCGCACTCTACTCTATCCATAACTGTTCCTTCAACCTTTGGAACCTTGATTGAAGTGAAGTCTACAGTGTTCATCATATTTGCATATACTACGAAATATGTGAAGCCTGGACATAGCTCATGATAATATGTTACGTTAGGTTCTTCAAAACCCATCTTCTTAACTAGCTGCTTAGCTGCTTCTTCTGCCTCTTCACAATAAGGAACAGGAAGAGTAAACATAAGCTCAGTTCTACCGTCGTTTAATGTATCACCGTAAGGTTTAACCTTTGTCAAATCGATTGCCGATGTTGCTGTCTTGCATTCTGCCATTATTCTGCACCTCCTAACATTAGTGGAATGAATGGATTGAAGTACTGATCATCCTTGGAGCAAACTCCGTCTAATCCGTGACCGCCATCCTTAGGTCTCTTAACTCCACCGAACTTGCCGGCTTCGATTGTTGCAAATAGACCATCTTTTTCTACCTGAGCAAGTAATTCGTCAGCCTTCTGAAGAACTAGCTGTGCTCTCTTTTGGATGATACCATCCTGCTTGAATTCTACTTCTGAACCGATATCCTTACAGTTGTTGAAGATGTACTGTGCGTTCTCGATTGAAAGGTATCTATCATGCATATGTGGTGTATGAATAGCTTCTGTTAACATTCCTAATAGCTGCAATGACTGGCCTGACCAGATAGCAACTAGGTTGAATAATGCATCCTGGATATGACCTCTGTAAATGTTACCAGTCATAAACTTAGTTGGAGGCATGTATTTTAGTCTTGCCTTAGGGAAGATTTCTCTTGCCATAATAGCCTGTGATAGTTCATATAGGAAACCATTCTCCATAGTTGGATCCATTTCGAATGCGTGTCCTAGACCCATCTGCTCTTCCTTGATGTTAGCAAGTACTGCGAACTGTTCGTTGATGAACTGTGATGCAGTTACTGTATGAGCTGATTCATAAGCATCATCTGTAGTTAGGTAGTTATCTTCTCCTGAGTTGAAGATGATTCCACAGTAACCGATGATAACACGGCTCATGAACTGGTCAACTAATGTTCTCTGCATGTTGATATCTCTGAAAAGGATTCCGTAAATTGCATCGTTAAGCATAACGTCAAGTCTCTCAAGAGCTCCCATTGCAGCGATTTCTGGCATGCACATTCCTGATGAATAGTTACATAATCTGATGTATCTGCCGATTTCTTCGCCAACTTCGTCAAGAGCTTTTCTCATGATTCTGAAGTTTTCTTGAGTTGCATATGTACCACCAAAACCTTCAGTTGTTGGTCCGAACGGTACATAGTCAAGTAATGACTGTGCTGTTGTTCTGATTACAGCGATGATGTCTGCACCCTGTCTAGCAGCAGCCTGTGCCTGGATAACGTCTTCGTAAATGTTACCTGTGGCAACGATTACATATAGATAAGGCTCTGAACCCTCTCCGATTGTTGCAAGGTATTCATTTCTCTTTGCAGTCTGAGCCTTAATCTTCTTAAGTGACTCATGAACAAGTGGCATAATAGCCTCTTCTGCTTCTTTTGCTGATGCAGTAGCAAGCTTAGTAATTTCTAGCTTTCCTGCTGCCATGTCCTCAGCGATTTCTTGAGGTGACTTTCCTGTCTGAATCATTGCGTTACCCATCCAGTATGCAACTCCTCTTGGAAGGCCACCAGCCTCTTTGATCTGGTCAACTACTAAATTAGGAAGCGGTGTTTCAACGTCATCTACACCGTCAACTCCCAGTAGTCTTAAGATAGTTCTCTCTGTGCTGACAGTAGTGTGTCTGTCGATGAATTCTTGCATATCTTTAGCAATATTCGCAGCATGAGTACGAGCACTGTCGACTACTTTAGGGTCAAGATTTAATTTGCTTTTCATCCTTTTTTTCTCCTTACTTGATATATTTTTGTGCGCCATCAATAATTTCTTTATTGATGCCTAACATTTTGGCAATGTTTAGTGCGTCTTTAGGTATTTGTCCTTGTTTCTCAACTGTATACAGTCTATAGTCCATATACTTAGAGATTATATTAATTCTCTCTTTCCTATTCGCATATCTCAGTTCACTGTCAAGCTTGGTGAAATCAACGTCTGCAAGGCCTCTGACCTGCATGTTCTTAACACCATTGCCCTCAGTTACAGCCTCGAAGTGAGTAGTAATGAGAGTAATATACGGTTCATTCTTGAGATAATCTACAAGGCTGCGGGTTAGTGCAAGACCTTCCACCGGGTTAGTTCCCGATGCTATCTCGTCTATTAACAAAATGGATCTGTCGTCACTGTTATCAAGAATCTCTTTTAGCTCTTCCATTTCGCTTCCGAAGCTGGAAAGTCCTCTTTCAACAGATTGACTGTCTCCGATTAGAATTTGCATGTAATTGGAAAGTCCAATCTTGGCTGACTTGGCAGGAACGAAGAATCCATACTGTGTTAGTATTGGAACTAGGCCTGCAAGCTTAAGGGAAATGGTCTTGCCTCCCATGTTGGCTCCTGTGATACAGGTTACTCCGTCCTTAAGGCTTATGCTTATTGGACAGTATTCCTTACCCTTGCCCTTGAGAATGTCCTCAACCTTAAGGTGCCTACCCTCTTCAATCTCAACCATATGCTCGCTGACGATTTGGGGTTTCACGCAGTCGTGCTTGATTGCATAAAGGGCCTTGCCCAGCGCAAGGTCTAGGATTCCGATTCTCCTGCAGTTTTCCTTCAGAACACTTTCCTTCTTGGAAATTTCTAAGGAAAGCATTTCTCTAACCACAAGTTCTTCCTCGTCGATTTGGGTGACAATGTCCTCCATCTCCTTGGTCAGCTTGCTAACCTCCTCAGTCTGCTTGAGCTGAAAGGTAACTGTCATATAGTCTTCACCCACCTGAACTAGTTCAGGAATGGATTTGTATTTTTCTATTTCACCGCTGCTCTTAGGAACGTCGCAATCGAACTTCGGGGTAAGCATTATGCCATAGGTCTTGTGGATTTCTTCCTTCTTGGCCTTTTGCTGTTTCCTGATTGCAACCTCTAGCTGGTGCTTCTGCTGACGAAGCTCATGGAGCTTCTCCGAAAATTCATCATAGATGTAGAATGTATTGATGCGGTCCTGCCTTGGATCCAAAACATTGAGCAACACCTCTGTGGGAATCATGTGGAATTCCTCAGGAACTGGTGTGTTAGTCTTGGCAAAAAGCTGCTGAATCTTACGCATTACCAAAAGTAATGTTTTGATTTCGTAAAGCTCTACTACAGAAAGTGCATTGTTCTTGCTTCGCTCTATGGTGTATGTGGTATCCTTAACTTCCATGAAGGCTTCGGAAAGTAGCTCAACAGATTTTTCGTTTTCCTTGGCAAAGGCAATCATGTCCTCTACCTTGTCAAGCTCTGCTCTCAGCTCATCTTCTTGGCCCGGGAAGAAGGGTTTGGTTTCTTTTAATATATTTTTACCAAAAGGAGTGTTTAGGTCTATCTGGGACATTACATAATCAAGTCCTGTTTCCGATCTGGTCTTTACATTGGCCAGACGTCTGTTTGAACCTTGTTTCATGATTTCTCCTCCTGCTTATAGTCTAACGTCAATAACCGGAATGTCCGGCAAAGCATTCTGCATAGCATCTCTGAGTACCTCGTGGTCAAATGAATATCCGCTCGGTGCAACAGGGTTTACTGTTACTGCAGCTACCTTAATATTTTTCATTACGTTTAGGCGGAAGCCCTTCTTGTGAAGCTGGCCCCATGTCATTGCGTCAATGAAGATTTTGGTTGGATCCTTAAGTACAAATCTAACCTGTTTTAGTTTTTTGGGATTAATATCTGCGATTACGCTGTTAGTAAATGCCCCTGGAATATAGACAAACTCAGTGTCCTCGTCAATAGCATCATCTATAAATCTGCTGTTGCCAAGTCCTGTAATCAAATCCAAGGCTTCAATCTTGCCATTCTTGACAAGCATAATCTTTTCTTCGTCCATATGCTCTGTGATCAAATCACGGGCTATGCACTCCTCAAGCTCTGGCAAGCTGTACAGGGCAATGATGTGTGATGTATCTTCAATAACCTTCTTAAGGCTTCTCGAAAGAACTGCACCTGTGGACAAAATAATTGCATCAGAGGTTTCGGGTGAGGCAATAGACTTTCTGTCTATGGCTCCGTCTATTAATATGATTTCGCAGCCCATGTCGAACATCTCTGCACACATTTTCTTGGTGTGTGCTGTTGCAACGGGTCCTGCAATTTGAACATAACCGCTATCGGCAACTCTGCAAAGCAGCAGCTCTCCGATGGATGTTCTGTAGTCTGATTTTTTTACTATTTCAAGGCCTGCTTCTGCAAGGTCATATAGCTGGGTTGGTACGGACACGATTGTGTCCTCATAAAGATATACTCTCGGCTTATCGGTTCCTGTTACAAGGTCGGTGGTCTCGCCATCTCTACCTGTAGAAGTAATACCCAGCCTAATTCCCTCGTCATCTGCTTCTTCTATAAGAAAATTCAATGCCGTTGTTTTGCCGGCATTTTTGGCCATTCCCACGATGGAAAGGGTTTTGTATTTAGTTGACAAGTCGTATAGTAAGCCCATTGGTATATTTTCCTTTATTTCATACCTATAGGGGGAACCGAGATTCCCCCTATAGAAAATGATTTTTAGTTATCTAGCTTAGTGTTTGTTTCTTTCGTGTCTTGCTAAGTTTGATGGTTCCATTGATCTGATTTCTAAGCCTTCGCCTAATGCTGAAACACCCTGGTACTTGTATGACTTCTTGCCTGTGCAATAGTCGCAAGTGCATGGTAATTCAGGAAGTACAGGCTCAGTGTAAGTTGTGATAACGCCTTCGTAGTTTCTCAAGATAACCTTTCTAGGTGTCTGTGAAACGATGTACTGAGGCATTACTGGAGTCTTACCACCACCACCAGGAGCGTCAACTACGAATGTTGGAACTGCAAAACCTGAAGTGTGACCTCTTAAACCTTCGATGATTTCGATACCCTTTGATACAGGTGTTCTGAAGTGCTCGATACCAATTGAAAGGTCGCAGATGTAAATGTAGTAAGGTCTTACTCTGTTCTTAACCAATACATGAACTAAATCTCTCATGATGTGCTTGCAATCGTTAACTCCACGAAGAAGTACGGACTGGTTGCCTAGAGGGATACCAGCGTCAGCAAGCTTTCTGCAAGCTTCTGCAGCATCTGGTGTCATTTCTTTTGGATGGTTAAAGTGAGTGTTTAGCCAGATTGGATGATACTTCTTTAGCATTGCGCAAAGCTCATCAGTAATTCTCATAGGCATAACAACCGGAGTTCTTGAACCTAATCTTACAATCTGAACGTGATCAATCTTACGAAGCTCGCTGATTATGTATTCAAGAACGTCGTCCTCTACGCATAAGCAGTCACCACCTGATAGTAATACGTCTCTTACTACAGGAGTTCTTCTGATGTAATCGATACAAGCATCGATATCTTCTCTTGATCTAGCTCCGTCAGTTTCTCCTGCAAGTCTTCTTCTTGTGCAGTGACGACAGTACATTGAGCACTGGTCAGTGATTAAGAATAAAACTCTGTCAGGATATCTGTGAGTTAATCCAGGAGCTGGGGAGTCTGCATCCTCGTGTAGAGGGTCAGCATCGTCAGCTTCTGATCTATGCATTTCTGCTAATGTAGGAACAGCCTGCATTCTTACTGGATCTCTTGGATCGTCTGGATCCATTAGTGATGCATAGTAAGGAGTGATTCCAACTCTGAATCCACCGATAACCTTTTCGATATCAGCTTTTTCTTGAGCAGTTAGGTTAACAACCTGACAAATGTCTTCTACAGTTGATAATCTGTGAGAAACCTGCCAATGCCAGTCATTCCACTGTTCATCTGTAACATCCTTAAATAGAGGGATGTCTTTCCAATTTCTAATTGCCATAATAAATCTCCTTGTTCAAAACTTAATGTAAGTTATATGTTTGGATATTGGCTATTGATTAAGCATACATTTCTGCGAATAATTTTCTTAATCCTTCGTGCTCTCTTAATACCTGAAGAGTAATAGCAGCGTGGCCCTTAGTATATCCATTACCAATGATCATGTTAACGTCTTTGCCAACACCCTCAGCGCCTAATGCAGCCTTTGTGAAGCTTGTTGCCATTGAGAAGAAGTATACAAGACCATCATCCTTACAAGCAAGGATTGAAGCCATTTCAGTGTTCTCGATGTTTACACAGTTGATAACGATATCAGCTAACTGACCGTCTGTGCATTCCATAATCTTGTTGTACATGCCAACTGCATCTGTAGCATCAGCTGCGAAGTAAACGTCAGCTAATCCTAACTTCTCTGCTCTAGCCTGTGATTTAGGTGAACCTGCAACGCAGATAACCTTACCAGTAACGCCAGCTCTCTTCTTTGCTTCGTATAAGCACATTAAGCCTGACTTACCGCCACCACCGATTACAACTACTGTCTGACCAGGCTTAACTAATTTAGCAGTCTGAGCAGGAGCACCTGCAACGTCTAATGCTGAAAGTGCAAGACCTTCTGGCATATCTTCAGGTAACTTAGCATAGATACCACTCTGGAATAAGATAGCCTTACCCTTGATATCAACCTGGTCGATTTCTGGTCTTACTTCTAAGATCTCATCGATTACTAATGGTGTAAGTGATAATGAAACTAATGTAGCAATCTTGTCGCCAGCCTTTAAGTCGCCTTCGTAAGCAGGTCCAACTTCTTTAACTGTACCGATAAGCATTCCGCCGGAACCAGTCCATGGGTTCTTATGCTTTCCAGCTTTAGCAACGATTCCTAACATAATCTTTTTGATTTCTTCTACATCTCCGCCAGCTCTCTTTTCGATCTCTGTGAATGATGCTGAGTCAACGTTTAAAGTCTTAACATCGATTAAAACTTCGTTGTCATAGATTTCCATTGTGTTATCAATAACGTCTGCTGGTTGTGGTAATACTCCTTTAGGTGAGATTACTCTGTGTGTGCCATAAGGGCATCCTTTTTTCATAATTTTTTCCTCCTGAAAATAATTTGTTATATGCTTATGCTTTCGCATAATGTTAACC
>DATESI010000203.1:0-6305 GCA_035270905.1 Anaerovoracaceae bacterium | reverse complement strand
GTAGTAGTAAGAGTTTCAGGTGAACTGATTCCCACGAATGCTACCCTCTTGGTACCGAAGTATTTCATCACATATGGCTTGAACACAGCAGTATTAGTTCCAAGGTTCATCAGGTTGGCAGAAACATATTGAGCCATAGATGTTTTGGATAGAGCTATAAGCTGTGCCATTCCGGAATCGAAGTCGTGACCGCCAGGGGCCATTATTTCATATCCTGCTAGGTTCATTATGTCCAGAGGGAAAGAGCCACGTGATAGCATTCCCATTACACTTCCCTGGAGAGAATCTCCTGCATCAACCAAAGTCACATTAGGAGTTTGTCCTAACTTTTCCGCCTTGTAGGCTGCCACTTTATCATATCCCAAATTGGAATCCACGTTACCATGTCCATCGCCTGTGTATAGCACCACAATGTCGTCAGCCTTCGTCTCAGCGGCAAAGGACAATACGGGAATCATGGTACCTATCAAGCACATTGATAGTACTATTGCTAATATTTTCTTGGATCTAACCATACAAATCTCCAATCTTCATTATCGGTCTAATTATACCGATAACTTTAGCCTAATTATAACGTCTATATTTTATGTTAATGTAACTATATTTTTTATTTTGCGATTGCCTTAAGAAATGCATTAACATCATCCTCAGTTGAGCCCCAGCCAGTAACCAATCTGATTACACGGTGATCTGCATCATACTCTTCCCAATCGTAGAAGAAGAAATCCTTCTCCAGCTTCTTAACCATCTCGTTAGTGAAGATAGGGAAAATCTCGTTAGTGTATGAAGTACCATTGAACTCATATCCTGCGGCAGCAATGCCATCGCGAAGCATATCAGCTAGCCTGTTAGTTTCCTTGGCAAGCGCAAAGTACAAGCTGTTCTCGCCCCCTTCTAGGATAGCCTCAAACTGAACGCCGATTAGTCTGCCCTTAGCAAGCATAGAACAATTCTGCTTAATCATCCATCTGTAATGGTTGCCCATTTCCTTGTTAAGAATAATGACAGCCTCACCCATAAGCATACCATTCTTAGTACCGCCAATATAAAATGCGTCAGTAAGCTTAGCAATATCCTTGATAGTAAGGTCATTTTTAGCACAAGTAAGAGCAGTTCCCAGCCTTGCACCGTCAAGATATAAGAACATGTCATGCTCGTCGCAGCACTTTCTCAGCGCAACCAGCTCAGCCTTAGTGTAGCAGTTGCCAGTTTCAGTAGAATCCGAGATGTACGCCATCTTTGGAATAACAGTGTGGTCGTCCTCATACTCAGTCCAAGCCTTTTCGATTAGCTCAGGAGTAAGCTTGCCGTCAACAGGGTCCATAGGAATAATCTTGTGCCCCGACGCCTCAACGCCGCCACATTCATGCTTGTAGATATGGCCCGTTCTTGGCGCAACAACTGCCTCGTAAGGGCGAAGAGCCGATGCGATAGTAACGATATTAGTCGGAGTGCCTCCAACCATCATATGTACGTCACAATCCTGCACACCGATAAGGTCCTTAATCATCTGTCTTGCGTGTTCACTGTGAACATCCTCAGCATAGCCGTCGTGATGCTCCAGGTTAGTCTTCATAAGCGCGTCCATAACCGCAGGATGAGCGCCCTGACTGTAATCACTTCTAAAATAAATCATAATTTTTCCTCCTTGATAGAGCGGTAAAAAATCCCCGCTACCTCCATTATATATAAACCCACCCAAAAACGAAAGTGAAGAATGAGAAAAGATTAAAAATAATAGAATAAAATCCAAAAAAGTAGTGGAAATCCGCCGCGCCCAGTAGTATAATAAGCAAGTAAAATAATTAAATAAAAAGCAAAACAAATGCACGCAAAACAAAAAAACGTTTTTTTTTTCACCTTGCGTGCTTTTTTATTGGTAAAAACCCTTGAAATTTCGAGGAAATCGAACGCGGCGGAGCCGCCCTTGCGGGCGGCAAGCGGCTAACGCCGAGCCGCGTCCGAGTGGGTTTCATAGAAGAACAAGAATGGAGGAAGACACATGAAAGAACAGAAAAAGTATATCTTTGTCACAGGAGGAGTAGTCTCAGGACTGGGTAAGGGAATAACAGCCGCATCCCTTGGTAGACTTCTAAAGGCCAGAGGCCTTAAGGTTGCAGCCCAGAAGCTGGATCCATATATCAATATCGACCCAGGAACCATGAGCCCCTACCAGCACGGAGAGGTTTATGTTACAGAGGACGGAGCCGAGACAGATCTTGACCTGGGACACTACGAGCGATTTATAGATGAGGACCTAAACAAATTCTCCAACCTGACAACAGGCAAGGTCTATTGGGGAGTACTTAACAAGGAAAGAAACGGAGAGTACCTTGGCAGCACAGTACAGGTAATACCCCACGTAACCAACGAAATCAAATCCTTTATATATAATGTAGGCAAGACTTCAGAGGCAGATGTAATCATTACCGAAATCGGTGGAACCACAGGAGACATAGAGAGCCAGCCATTCCTAGAAGCAATAAGGCAGGTATCCCTAGAGGTTGGCAAAGAAAACTGCCTATTTATTCACGTAACCCTGGTGCCATATATTAAGAGTTCAGGTGAGCATAAGTCCAAACCGACCCAGCACTCCGTCAAGGAACTACGCTCCATAGGCATTTCTCCTGATATTATAGTAATGCGAGCAGACGAGCCAATAGACGAGGACATAAGACAAAAGATTTCTCTATTCTGTAATGTTAAGCCAGATTGCGTAATAGAAAACATTACCCTGCCAGTGTTGTACGAGGCACCAATCATGCTAGAAAAATCCAACTTTAGCTGGATAGTTTGCAGAGAGCTTGGCATCAATGCAGGACCTTGCGACATGACAGACTGGACAGAAATGGTGGAAAGAATCAAGTCGAGAGATAAGACAGTAAAAATTGCCCTTGTAGGCAAATACGTTAAGCTTCACGACGCATACCTGTCCGTTGCGGAGGCACTTAGACACGGCGGATATGAAAACGGAGCCAAGGTGGATATTGACTGGATAGATGCAGAGGACGTAACAGAAAAAACAGCGGACAAGCTTCTTAAGCACGCAGATGGAATTTTAGTTCCTGGAGGTTTTGGAGATAGAGGAATTGAAGGCAAAATTCTCGCAGCCCAATATGCTAGGGAGAATAACATCCCTTACCTTGGAATCTGTCTTGGCATGCAGACAGCTGTTATAGAATTTGCAAGAAATGTACTTGGACTCAAGGATGCCAACTCAGGAGAGTTTGATGAGGAAGGCCCAAACAAGGTAATAGACCTGATGGCAGACCAGCAGGGCAATATCCCTAAGGGCGGAACCATGAGGCTGGGAGCATATCCTTGCAAGATAACTAAGGGAACCACAATGGAGAAGGCATACAGCCAAAATAAAACCACGGCTGATGATGGGAACATCATCGCCGAACGTCACAGGCACAGATATGAATTTAATAATGAATATAGGAAACAAATGGAGGAGGCAGGCCTGGTTATAGCGGGAACCTCACCAGATGACAGACTGGTGGAGGCCATCGAAATCCCAGGTAACAAGTTTTTCGTGGCAGTCCAATATCACCCGGAGTTCAAGTCGAGACCGATGGGTGCACATCCTCTCTTTAGAGAGTTTATCGCAGCCGCACTATAAACCTACCATAGGCAAGGCCCGTGCCGCAGCAGACCTGCTGCGAGAAACACCCCTACCCCGAAACCCAAGGCAGCCAAAGAGCTGCCTTTTTTCTTGGGCTATGGTTGCCGTTTGTACTTCTCCTTGGTCGCTAGGCCACCGCGGATATGCCTTTCTGCCTTGTTGGTGTCAAGGACGTTTTTGACCTCGGCAGCAAGGGCGGGATTGAGTTCCTGCAATCTTTCTGTAATGTCCTTATGGACTGTAGACTTGCTCACCCGAAACTTTTTTGCCGCGGCCCTGACTGTTGAATTTGTCTCAATAATATAATGGGCCAATTCTAGTACCCTTTCTTCTATGTAATCCTTCATAAAAACACACCGCTCCTTAAACACATGTTAGAACAATATATGCAAAGGGAGTCACCCTTATGCAAGAGGGGACACGGATTTTATCCGAAATTTTGAAGAATGTGCAGGCGATTTGAATTGATTTAACATAGATTTAACATTAAAGTGATGGCGAAAATGGCGGTGATATAGTAGTATTAATATAATGGAGGCGGACTATGATATATTTAGTGGAAGATGACAACAGCATAAGAGAGCTGGTTATATACACACTGACCAGCGCAGGCTTTGAGGCTCGTGGCTTCGAGAAGCCCTCCCTGTTTTGGCAGGCAATGAAGGAGGAGACGCCAAGTCTTGTTCTTCTTGATATCATGCTGCCTGAGGAGGACGGACTGCAGATTTTGAAAAAAATCCGCGGCAATCAGGAGACAAGGAAGCTGCCAATTATGATGCTCACGGCTAAGGGCAGTGAGTATGACAAGGTTATAGGTCTTGATTACGGGGCAGATGACTACATGCCTAAGCCATTTGGAATGATGGAGCTTATGGCAAGGGTCAAGGCGCTGCTAAGGCGGGCTGATGTTTCTCGTCCTCAGACTGAGTATACATTGGGCGAGCTCTTCGTTTCGCCGGAGAAGCATATCGTAAGGGTCAAGGGCAAGGATGTGGTTTTGACTCTCAAGGAATTCGAAATGCTTTGCTTGCTACTGGAAAATCAGGGTATGGTTTTTACTCGCGACCAAATGCTAACCAAAATCTGGGGCTATGCTTTCGATGGGGAGAGCAGAACCGTAGATGTTCATATACGTTCCCTTCGCCAAAAGCTAGGCGATGCGGGAGCCCTAGTGGAAACAGTTAGGGGCATAGGATATAAGATGGGAGGAGAGACAATATGAAGAACAGAATATTTAAGGGAATCTTCTTTGTAGCTCTTGCAGTTTGGCTTGCATGTCTGCTGCTTATTATGGGAGCTCTTTACACTCAATATTCCAATGAATATGCACTTAATCTTAAGAACGAGGCCTATGTGGTAGCCCGTGGAGTTGATGCTGCAGGACTTTCATATTTTGATGGGCTCAAGCTTCAGGATAACCACAGAATAACCTGGGTTGGAATTAATGGACAGGTCATATATGACAGCTTCACTAGTGCCAGCTCAATGGACAACCATGGAAATAGATCAGAGATACAGGATGCAATGGCGGATGGCTACGGTGAAGATACCAGATACTCCAAGACCTTGTCAGAGAAGACCATGTACAGCGCAGTTAGACTTGAGGATGGAAGCGTTCTTCGTGTTTCTCAAACCCAGTTTACAATACTTACATTGCTGCTGAGCATGTCACAGCCTATTCTGGTGGTTTTAATAATAGCAGTGGTTCTATCGCTGTTCCTTGCTACTAGAATTGCGAAGAGCATAGTTAAACCAATTAATCAAATTGATATAGAGGATCCCGAGACAACTAATGTCTACGAGGAACTCAAACCACTTGCTGATAAAATCGCAGAGCAGAATTTGGAACAGCAGAGGCAGATTGACCAACTTATGGGAGATGTTGATGCTAAGGCGGCAGAGGCAGAGTTTAGGCGAGAGTTTACGGCCAATGTTTCTCATGAACTCAAGACCCCACTCACATCAATATCCGGATTTGCTGAGATTATCAAAAACGGTATAGTTAAGCCAGAGGATGTACCGGGATTCGCCGGCAAGATTTATGATGAGGCACAGAGACTCATTAATTTGGTGGGAGATATCATCAAGCTTTCCCAGCTGGATGAAAATCAGGTCAATGCACGCAAGGAGGCCATAGATATTTATGGACTTTGCCAAGAGGTAATAGAGCCTCTCAAGGATGCAGCGGCCAAGAACCATATTTCTATCAAGCTCCAGGGCACCCATGCCTATGTGGAGACTGTTAGAGAGATTAGTGAAGAAATAATATATAACCTGTGCGAGAATGCTATCAAGTACAACGAGCCAAAGGGTACCGTAGAGGTTACAGTAGGCAGAAGAGGGACGGAGGTTTTCGTCACCGTTAAGGATACAGGCATAGGTATTGCACAAGAAGAACTGGATAGAATTTTTGAAAGGTTCTACCGTGTCAACAAGTCTCACTCCAAGGAAATCGGAGGCACAGGTCTTGGACTTTCAATCGTTAAGCATGGTGCGGCTTATCTTGGTGCTAAGGTTGATGTGAAAAGTGATGTAGGCAAAGGAACTGAAATAACAGTTACCTTCTAAAATATATAGATATAAGACGATATAACATTTAGATTACAAATTAAAAGGAGAAAAGAAGGAATGGATATTTTTTCATTTATCACGTTATTTGGTGGACTAGCACTATTCC
>DATESI010000202.1:0-7974 GCA_035270905.1 Anaerovoracaceae bacterium | reverse complement strand
GGAATACATACATGAGTGAAAAATGTTGTTGTGGCGGAAACAACAAGGAACAGTTCAAAGAACTAGAACCTGTTCTTGAAAAGTACGCAAAAGTGCCTGGAAGCTTAATTACAATTTTGCAGAAGGCACAGGATATCTATGGATATCTATCAATCGACACAATTAATCACATTTCAGAAGCAACAGGTATCAAACCTGCAAAGATTTATGGCGTTGCCACATTCTATGCACAGTTTAGGTTACAGCCAATCGGCAAATATCTGATTATGCTTTGTCAGGGTACAGCTTGTCACGTTAACGGTTCAGAAATGATCGAAGAGGCAGTATGTGAATACCTTGATATCGAAGACGGTGAAACAACAGAGGACGGCATCTTTACATTGAATAATGTTGCATGCCTAGGCTGCTGCTCATTAGCACCGGTTATGATGGTTAAGAGCGCTGAGGGAGATGAAACTTACGGAAATCTTACAAAAGATAAAGTAAAGCAGATCCTAGCTGAAATCAAAGAAAGGGCTTAGGAGGTGCGAATAATGAAAGTAATTATCGGACAGGGCAGTTGCGGTGTTGCAACTGGCGCTAAAAAAACTCAGGCTGAGTTTGAAAAACAAATCGCAGCTCAGAAGGTTAGCAACGTTGTTGTTGACATTACAGGTTGCGTAGGAACTTGCTATCTTGAACCAATCGTTGATATCTATGAGGATAACGGCGAAATGACAAGATATGTCCAGGTTCAACCAGAAAAGGTAGAAAGAATCGTAGAAGAGCATCTAAAGGGTGGCAAGGCTGTAGAAGAGTTTGCTATCAGCGAGCTTGATAAGGAATTTATCGGCAAGCAGCAGAGAGTTGTTCTTAGACACTGCGGTTTAATTAACCCTGAAAAGATTGACGAATACTTAGCAGTTGGTGGATATGAAGCAACAAAGAAAGTTGTTACTTCAATGAAGCAGGATGAAGTAATCGAAGAAATCAAGGTTTCAGGACTTCGCGGAAGAGGCGGCGCAGGATTCCCAACTTGGTTCAAGTGGAATGCAGCAAAGGCTAATCCTGGAAAACAAAAATACATCGTATGTAACGCCGACGAAGGTGACCCAGGCGCATTCATGGACAGATCAGTTCTTGAAGGTGACCCACATTCACTAATCGAAGGTATGATTATAGGTGGATTCGCAATGGGCGCTACAGAAGGTATCATTTACTGTAGAGCTGAGTATCCACTGGCAATCAAGAGACTTGAGATTGCAATGGACCAGGCAAGAGAAAAGGGTTTCCTTGGCAAGAACATCTTTGGCAGCGGATTTGACTTTGACCTTAGAATCAAGGCTGGCGCAGGCGCTTTCGTTTGCGGAGAAGAAACTGCACTAATCGCATCCCTTGAGGGTGAGAGAGGTATGCCTAGACTAAAACCACCTTTCCCTGCAGCTAAGGGTTATTGGCAGCAGCCAACCAACATCAACAACGTAGAAACTTTTGCTAACGTCGCATGGATTATGGTAAACGGCGGAGCAGCTTTTGGTGCTATGGGTACAGAAAAGTCAAAGGGTACTAAGGTATTCGCTCTTGCAGGTAAGATTAAGAAGGGCGGACTTGTTGAGGTTCCTATGGGACTTCCTCTAAAGGACGTAATCTTCGGTATCGGTGGCGGTATCAAGCAGGATAAGGAATTCAAGGCTGTTCAGATGGGCGGACCATCAGGCGGATGTATCCCTGCTTCACTTATTGACACTCCTGTAACTTACGAGGACATTAACAAGACAGGTGCTATCGTTGGTTCCGGCGGTATGATCGTAATGGATGAGAACACTTGTATGGTAGATATGGCAAGATACTTCCTAGATTTCACTAAGAAGGAATCATGCGGCAAATGTAACTATTGCAGAATCGGTACTAAGAGAATGCTTGAAATCCTAGAGAGAATCACTAGGGGCGAAGGCAAAGACGGAGATATCGAACTTCTGGAAGAGTTAGCAGGAAAAATCAAGGACGGCTCAATGTGCGGACTTGGACAGACTGCACCAAACCCTGTACTTACAACAATCAGATACTTCAGAAACGAATATGAGGATCATATTTACAACCATAAGTGCACAGCTAAGTCATGTAAGGCTCTTATCGAGTTTAGCATCACTGATGCATGTACGGGTTGTACATTGTGCTCCAAGAAGTGTCCTGTTGGTGCTATTAGCGGCGAAGTTAAGGGCAAACACGTTATTGACCACGACAAATGTATTAAGTGCGGAAAGTGCGAGGAAACTTGTAAGTTCGGCGCAATCGTAAGAGACTAAGGGAGGAGGAAAATACTATGAATAAATTCAGATTAAACATCGATGGCAAAGAAGTATTTGGACTTCCCGGTCAGACCATCTTGGAAGTCGCAAAGGAGAATGATATTTTTATCCCAACTCTTTGCTATGACGAAAGAACTAAAATTTACGGTGCATGCGGAATTTGCGTTGTAGAGGTTGAAGGCAACCCTAAGCTTTGCAAAGCTTGCGCAACAGAAATTTCCCCTAACATGATCGTAATGACAGATACAGATAGAGTTATTGAATCAAGGAAAACAAACCTTGAACTAATTCTTTCAAACCATAACGGTGACTGCAGACCTCCATGCGCATTAGCATGTCCTGCAGGAACAGACTGCCAGGGCTATGTTGGATTAATCGCTAACGGCGAATATGAAATGGCTTTGGAACTAATTAAGGACAAAATTCCACTACCAGCATCACTTGGTAGAGTTTGTCCACATCCTTGTGAAGAAAAGTGCAGAAGAGCATTAGTAGACGAGCCGATTAACATCGTTGGTCTAAAGAGATTTGCTGCTGACCTTGACTTACAGGAAGAATCATATATCCCTGAGGTTGGTGATCCAACTGGTAAGTCCGTAGCCATCATCGGTGGTGGCCCTATGGGATTATCAGCTGCTTACTTCCTAAGACAGCAGGGACATGATGTAACAATCTTCGATGCAATGCCTAAGCTTGGCGGTATGCTTCGCTATGGTATTCCTGAGTACAGACTTCCTAAGGAAGTTCTTGATGATGAAATCGACCTAATCGCAGCTATGGGAGTTGAAATGATTCCTAACACTAAGATTGGTGTTGACCTTTCATTCGAAACAGTTAAGAACGACTTCGATGCAGTACTTCTTGGTATCGGTGCTTGGGTTTCAACAGGTGTTGGATGCAAGGGCGAGGATGCAGAAGGCGTTATCGGCGGAATCGACTTCTTACGTAAGGTTGTTAGAAACGAACATATCGTTCTTGGCGAAAAGGTTGCAATCGTCGGTGGTGGTAACACTGCAATGGACGCATGTAGAACAGCAGTTAGACTTGGAGCTAAGGAAGTATATAACATCTACAGAAGAACTAAGGATGAAATGCCTGCAGACATGGTTGAAATTGAAGAAGCTGAAGAAGAAGGCGTAATCTTCAAGAACTTAACTAACCCGCTTGAAATCGTAAAGGATAAAGACGGTCACGTTAAGCAGGTTGTACTTCAGGTTATGGAGCTTGGTGAGCCAGATGCTTCAGGAAGAAGAAAACCAATTCCTGTAGAAGGCAAGACTGAGACATTAGATGTAGATACAATGATCCTAGCAATAGGTCAGGCAGTAGACGCAAGCTTCTTCGATGTTGATAAGACTAAGAAGAACGCAATCGCTTACGACCCTGAGACATTCATGACAAGCATGCCTGGCGTATTTGCCGGTGGTGACTGCGGAAACGACAAGATTTCCATCGCAGTAGAAGCTATCGCAGATGCTAAGAAGGCATCAGATGTTATCGATGCTTACCTTGCAGGTGAAGAAGTTAAATACGAAAAGCCATATGTAGTTGAAAGAGACGACGTAACAGAAAAGACATTTGAAGATAGAGAAAGAATGTGCAGACCTGTTATCGACCAGTTAACTGCAGAAGAAAGAAAAGATAATTTCAGCGAAGTTGTTTACGACGGAATGACAGAGGATCAGGCTATTGCAGAAGCATCAAGATGCTTAGAATGTGGATGCCACGATTACTTCGAATGTAAGCTTATAGACTTTGCTAACCAATATGATGTTGCACCTTCAAGATTTGCTGGCGACAAGAACATGCCTGAGTTTGAAGATGACCATCCATTCATCGTTAGAGACCCTAACAAGTGTATTCTTTGCGGATTATGCGTTAGAGCCTGCGACGAGGTAATGGGAGTTGGAGCACTTGGTCTTGTAAACAGAGGATTTGACACAGTAGTTAAACCTACCTTGGAAAAACCACTTTGCGAGTCAGGCTGCGAATCCTGTGGACAGTGCATCAGCGTATGTCCAACAGGTGCATTACAGGAGAGACAGTCAGTTGCTAAGGAAGTTCCTGTAGAAACTGAAGTTACTGATACAACCTGTGCATACTGCTCAGTTGGATGTAGCTTACATCTTGAATCATGTGGAGACATGCTAATCAAGGCTAACCCTGATAAGGAAGGCTATGTAAACGCAGGTATCTCATGTGGTAAGGGTAAGTTCGGATTTGATTGTTCAGTTCTTGAAGGCAAAATCGTTGATCCTCTAGTTAAGGATGGCGACGACTTCAGAGAAACAGATTATCACGAAGCTATCGTAATGGCAGCTAAGAAGATGGAAGCAGTTGCAGCTAGACACGGACACGATGCATTAGCAGTAGCTATTTCCGATAGATATACAAACGAAGAAGCTTATGCAATGAAGAAATTCGCAAGAGTTCTTGGAGCTAAGACGTTCTGCTTCAACCACAGACACAGCGCAATGGCTGATGTTCTTGGACTTGGACATGATGCAACTCCTAACACAATCAACGAATTACTTTCAACAGAAGTAATCATTGCTGCAGGCTTCATGAAGGATCACAACCCAGTAATCTGGAACAAGATTAAACAGGCTCACGAAAACGGAGCTAAGGTTATCGTTATCAATCCTGAAGGCGTTGAAAACAAGTTTGAATTCGCTAGTATCGTAATCGAGACTAAGAATGACTTATCAGCTCTTAAGGGAATGGTTAAGGCGTTAATCGATATGGGTAAGACTTCAACAATCGAAGGATATGACGAACTAGCTAAATCAGTTGCCAAGGCTTCAGTATCAGATGATGTTAAGGCTGCTGCAGAAATGTATGCAAATGCTAAGAAGGCTATGATCGTATTCCAGCAGAATGTTGTAACTGAATGTGGTGCTAAGCTTATTGCTGACATGGCTCTATTATCAGGTCACATTGGTAAGCCAAGAGACGGAATCCTTCAGGTTAAGGCTAAGAACAATTCACAGGGTCTAGTTGACATGGGAATCACTGCAGGAGCAGAGGCTATGGAAGGCGTTAAGGGATTAATCATTTTTGGTGAGGATCCTAAGAATGTTGACCTTGCTGGTCTTGAGTTCTTGATGGTATCAGATGTTTATATGACTGAAACAGCTGAAAAGGCTGACGTAATTCTTCCTGCAACAGGATTCGCAAGTGCTGATGGTACTTACACAAATACTGAAAGAAGATTATTGCCAGTTGAACAGGCTATCGATGAAGATGTTGACTTCAATAACTGGGAGCTTGCTGCTGAGCTTGCTCACGTATTTGAAGAAGAGTTTGAATTCGAAGATGCATATGATATCTCAGTAGAGATGGATGATACTCTTCCACTTTACAAGTATGCAGAAATCGGTGAAGTTCTTGGTGGAGTATTCGTACCTGTAAGCCCTAAGTTCGACGTAGCAGGCGACTGCCCGTTCGTAAAAGAGCTTCCATGCACAGATGCTTTGATGAACTTGATTACAGAGAGATTACCTAAGGTTGCAAAGCTTTACTAATCTACGAAGCAAAATCTAATATAAAATAATAAAGAGAGATGATTGCCCACGTCACAGAACTTGAACGGCAGGCCGTTCTGCGTGACAGTGACTTAGGGCAACATCTCTCTTTTTTTATTTTAATTTATTCAGATCGTATGGCGTTGTCTGGTATACGAAGTAATTGAGCCAGTTTGAGTATATTAGGTTGGCATGGGCACGCCATTTTATTATTGGTGGCTTAGCCGGGTTGTCATCTGGGAAGTAGTTTGCTGGAACCTTGATTGATTTACCTTCCTTAAGGTCACGTAAGTATTCACCCTGTAAAGTCATAGGGTCATATTCGGAATGACCAGTAATGAAAATCTGCTTGCCTTTTTTGGTTGACATTGCATAGACGCCCGCGTCCTTTGAGGATGCAAGTATATTCAAGTCCTTAACCTTCTTGATGTCCTCAGTCAGAAGCCCTGTATGGCGTGAGTGGGGGACAAAGAAGGTATCATCAAAGCCTCTAAAGAGCATTGACTTCTTATGGTCAACACGATGCTCAAAGACCCCAAAAAGCTTTTCGGACAAAATTTGCTTAGGAATACCAAAGTGGTAATAAAGACCTGCCTGAGCACCCCAACAAATGTGGAAGGTGCTGTGGACGTGAGTCTTGGTCCATTCCATTATTTCGCATAGCTCATCCCAGTATTCAACCTCCTCGAAGTCAAGAAGCTCAATGGGAGCGCCTGTAATCACCATTCCGTCATAGTTCTTATGCTTAACATCATCAAAGGTCTTATAAAATGAAATAAGGTGCTCCTCGGATGTGTTCTTGGACTGGTGAGTCTTGGTGTGTATCAGCTCCAGCTCAACCTGGAGGGGAGTATTACCGAGAAGTCTTGACAGCTGTGTTTCAGTTTCAATCTTCTTAGGCATTAAATTTAATAATAATATTTTTAGCGGTCTAATGTCCTGTGTGGATGCACGATCCTCGCCCATGACGAAGATGTTTTCATCCTTGAGAGTTTTGACCGCGGGTAAATCATTGGGAATTTTAATTGGCATAAAATTTTCCTCCTGTACAAAGTAATCTATGGTCGGGGTTTGATTGGGGCATTGTTACTACTTAGCTGCGGCGATTGCCTGCTTGATATCATCAATCAGGTCGTCTGCGTTTTCTAGGCCACAGGAAAGTCTAACTAGGTCTGCAGATACTCCTGCAGCAATAAGCTCCTGGTCATTCATTTGGCGGTGAGTTGCACTTGCAGGATGCAGGCAACAGCTTCTTGCATCAGCAACGTGAGTTTCAATACCGATAATCTTGAGATTTTTCATCATCTTTGAAGCCATCTCTCGACCACCCTTAACGCCGAAACTTACTACGCCGCAAACACCCTTTGGAAGATATTTTTGCGCACGGTCATAATATTTATCGCCAGGAAGACCAGGGTAGCTAACCCATGAAATGTCTTCGCACTCCGATAAAAACTCTGCAACCTTCATGGCATTTTCGCAATGCTGACGCACACGAACATGCAGGCTTTCAAGACCAAGGTTTAGAATAAATGCACTTTGTGGAGATGGGGTTGATCCGAAGTCTCTCATAAGCTGTGCAACGCACTTTTGTATGTATGCGACTTTGCCGAATTTTTCTGTATAAACTACGCCGTGATAGCTTTCGTCAGGTGTGCAAAGACCAGGATACTTATCAGGATACTTGCTCCAGTCGAAGTTGCCTGAGTCAATGATTGCACCGCCAACAGCCGCACCATGGCCGTCCATGTATTTGGTAGTTGAGTGGGTCACAATGTCTGCACCCCATGTGAAAGGCTTGCAGTTTATCGGTGTTGCGAAGGTATTATCCACAATTAGTGGAACGCCATGGGAATGGGCTGCATTAGCAAACTTTTCAATATCAAGAACCGTAAGGGCAGGGTTTGCAATGGTTTCACCGAACACTGCCTTAGTGTTAGGTCTAAATGCTGCCTCAAGCTCCTCATCGCTGCAATCAGGAGAGACGAAGGTAACATCAAGTCCCATGCGTTTCATAGTAACTCCAAAGAGGTTGAAGGTTCCACCATAAATTGATGATGACGAAACAATGTGGTCGCCGCAGCCTGCGATGTTAAATACTGCGAAGAAGTTTGCAGCCTGACCTGATGAAAGTAGCATTGCCGCTACGCCACCTTCCATAT
>DATESI010000201.1:0-2519 GCA_035270905.1 Anaerovoracaceae bacterium | reverse complement strand
GTATCCACGTTTGCCGCCAAAAATCTCTTTACCCGGCTTCTTGCGAGAGTCTCTACTGCCGCCTGTCTCTCGGTGGTCTCCCGGACGCGCAGCGGCCTTTTCTTTGTCACCCTTGCGTGCATCCTTATTTGCCGCACGAGTATAACTGTCCTTAGGCTTACGGCCCTCCTTCTTGCGGCCCTCACGACCTCTGCCGTCGCGGCGCTGACCTTCACGGCCTCTTCCGCCGCTACCCTTGCCGAATAGCTTGCCGCCCTTTTCTTCAGGCTCATCTATTAGAAGTGGACCTGCCTCCATTGATAGGAATGCTGCTGCAATTTCAAGGGCATCCATATCCTCTTCAACAGCCTTCTTATATACAATCTGCATGAACTGTGTCAGGTCCTTATCCTTGCTGTAGTCAATTGCGTTCTGCAAAATCTTGTCTGCCTTAACAGCGTTGACCTTGGTTGCTGACGGCAAATCACGTCTTTCAATATCGGCATTGCAGAATTTGCGAAGTGACTCAATCTTATACATCTCCCGTGATGTGATAATGGAAAAGGCACTTCCCTTCTTGCCTGCACGACCTGTACGGCCGATTCTGTGAACGTAATATTCCATGTCCTGTGGCATATCGTAGTTAAATACCATTTCCACATCATCAATGTCAAGTCCTCTAGCCGCAACGTCTGTTGCCAGAAGGATTTCCAAGGTTCCGTTTCTGAACAGGTTCATAACTCTGTCTCTCTGATGCTGTGACAAATCGCCGTGAAGTGCCTCAGCAGAATAGCCTCTGCCCTTGAGCATCAGTGTAAGTTCATCAACCTTTCTCTTGGTATTGCAGAATACCAATGCCTTCTTCGGTATCATGAAGTCCACAAGTCTGCAAAGAGCTGTGTCCTTTTCTCTGCCCTTTACCACATAGAAAAACTGCTTGATAAGGGGAATTGTAAGTTCCTCGGTCTTAACCTTCAGAAGCTTTGCGTTCTTTTGATACTGTGTGGCAATCTCAAGAATTTCCTCGGACATTGTTGCCGAGAAAAGTGCCGTCTGTCTCTCCACCGGAAGAGCCACGCATATTGTCTCTATATCCTCTCTAAAGCCCATGTTCAGCATTTCATCTGCCTCATCAAGAACAAGCATCTTCAGCTTGTCGAACTTAAGAGTTCTTCTTCTCATATGGTCCATAACACGCCCCGGAGTTCCTACCACTATTGCGGCTCCTCCCTTGAGGGCTCTAATCTGTCTGTCAATGTCCTGTCCGCCGTAGATGGCAACAACCTTCACGTCGTGAGTGTACTTAGCCATTTTGCGAAGCTCCTCAGTAGCCTGCATAGCAAGCTCTCTAGTTGGACAAAGAATTAACCCCTGCACACCCTTTACCTTTTCGCCTGCCTCAATGGCATTGTTGACCGCCATTATCATAGGTATTCCAAAAGCTGCTGTTTTGCCGGTGCCCGTCTGAGCCTGCCCGATAACATCCCTTCCTTCCAGTAATACCGGAATTGTCATTTCTTGTATGGGAGTCATCTTTGTAAAACCCATTTCTTCGACACTGCGGAGCACCGCCGGGTCAATCTTTGATTCGTTGTAATTCATTTTTCCTCTTTCTTATTTGCTAGTTGCAATACTTTCCTGCACTCTCCGCCCCGGGCTTTCCCCCTATGCGGCGAACGCATACTAATTTATTTGAACATATAGGCCACTTTAGCGAAGCCCAGTTTATTCCGTTTGTAAATTGTCCCAAACTGTGCAGGGTCAACAGGCACGCTTCCGCTGCCGTTTTCCACCGTTACATATGGAACCTTATATTCGTTTTTGATGTACCCACAAAAATCGCCGATGCCGCTCTCCGCAGCCTTAGCGTTTTCGAAGATAGTCGAGTATCCCGTCATATCCACGAACAAATTCTTGAGGGCCGTGCATGACTTTTTCATGCTTGTTTGGTTGTATCCCCAGTAAATAACATTCCCCATTGAATGGTAATTTATTATTGCCACCGGGTTTTTGAGGGATGCCAGCGTGTCTCTAATTGCTCTGGTTTCCGGCTGATTAAATGCCTTCTTGCCCGGGTACTTCTCACTGCATGGCTTAGTTACAGACGGCTTAGTGGACTTGTAGTAGGTAAAATTCCGGTTGATATCCACACCGTTTGCGTTTGCCTTCCAGTTGGAATACTTACCATTTCGCGGCAGGCTCTTCACCTTGGCACGAAGCTTAACATCGTCGATTGCACTCGGTCCAAACTGGCTGATTGCAATTCCGTCAGGGTTAGTCATAGGCATAATATAGAAGCAAATCTCGTCGAACAGCTGGCTGTACTTAACACCCTTGTAGCTGTTGGTATCGTAGCATTTGCAATACCTTTCCACCATTTTCATAACCACCTGAGGATTGATATACTCACGAGCATGAATTCCCGCTGTAATGAAAACCTGCTTCTCAGCATCCGGATTTCCAAAAATCAAGCAGTACAAGTCCCTATCATCAACCGACTTACCCACAACCTCAGATTTCAAAATCTCAGGGTAAGTAGC
>DATESI010000200.1:0-4676 GCA_035270905.1 Anaerovoracaceae bacterium | reverse complement strand
TAACTCAGGAAGACTTCAATGGTCGTTTCCCAATGGCTCCAATGGAAGAGTTAACAATCGGATACGAAGCTTTATGGCATAACATGGCTAAGACAATGGTTAGTCCAGAGTGGTCATGTTGGATTGAAGGTCAGGATGAAGAAATGATGACTATCGTTGTTGCCAAAAAAGTTGATAAGCACATGATTTAAGGAAGGAGGACGAATAAATGTTATTTAAAAATGATGATGTGGCAAGAGCCCAGCACAATGCAGTCCGAAACAATGTAGGTTGGTATAGATGGACACATGATTTAGTAGAAGTTACAGGCAAGGATTCCACAGCTTTCCTTGATTACCTTTATGTTAATTCAATCGGTAAGGCAGCAATAGGCAAGACCAAATATACAACAATGCTTAACGAAGAAGGCAAGATTATTGATGACGTTATTGTTATGCACATGGGTGAAAACGAGTATTGGGTTTCAACCCTTTACGCACCTAAGCTAAAACCATGGATTGATGCCAAGAAGGAAAACATGGATGTTAGCTACAAGGACCTTACATACGATGTAGATATGTACGCAGTTCAGGGGCCTAACTCACTAGTAATGATGAACAAACTACTGGCTAACCCTATCGACGAGCTAAAGAGATTCTCCGTTGAGGATAACAAGATTGGCGACATCAAGGTTAAGATTCACAGAAGTGGATTCACTGGTGAACTTGGCTATGAAATTTATTGTGATATGAGTGATACTAAGGCAGTTTGTGAGGCAATTAGAAAAGCAGGCGAGACAATGGATGCCTGCGAAATGAATATACTTGAGGTTTATGTAAGAAGTCTACCTATGGAAAAGGGCTTCGCTCTAAGACAGGACATGTATGAGCTTACGCCTTATGAAGCAGACCTTGGTTGGTCGGTTGACATGAGCAAGGATTTCATCGGCAAGGCAGCCCTTGAGATTGCCAAGGAAGAGGGACCTAAGAAAAAGTTGTTTGGTCTTGAGCATGACATAGAGTCATACGAGGATATTTGCCAGAGTGAAGTCGTTCGCCTTCGCGGTGTGCAGGTTGGTATAGTTAAGGCTTCAATCTATGGCTATACAGTAGACAAGAACATCAGCTTTGCAGTTCTTGATGCAAACAAGGTTAAGGTAGGAGATAGAGTAACAATCGGGTGTAACAACTCACCTGCAATAGTCGTAGAAAAGACTTGGATATAAGGAGGCAGGATTATGCGTTTCAAAGATGATGTTATATTAGTAGTTGGTGGAGCTTGCGGAATGGGCAATGCTACCGTGAAACAGCTTCTTGGCGAGGGTGCTCATGTAATTTGTTATGATATCAGAGATGATGCCATGGAAGAATTAGCTGAAGAAGTTAAAGAGCTACCTGGGACATTAGAAACCTTCACCGCCGATGTTAATGACGGAGTTAAGAGAAAAGAAATAGCTCAGTATATCAAGAATAAATTTGGCAAGCTTGACAGCTTAGTTTATGCAGCAGGAGTTCTTGATTGCATGGTTCCAGCAGACGATCTTGATGACGAGCTTTGGGATTATGTTATGGATGTTAACGTAAATTCAACATTTAGAATGGTTCGTGAAACATTGCCATTACTTCTTGACAACGAGGGTAAGGCTGCAAACATTGTAATTATCGGTTCCGTAGGTGGCTTCATCGGCTCATCAGCAGGACCTGCATACATTACATCCAAACATGCAGTGCTAGGCCTTGCCAAGAACCTTGCATTTACATACCGAAGAAGGAACCTAAGAGTTAATGTAGTTAACCCAGGTTCCATAATGACTTCAATTTTGGAAAATGCTATGAACAAATGGCCTGATAGAGATTTGGTTCACCCTGAAGGTGTTAAGCTTTATACGGACATGGGAGCAGTTTCCCTTGGGTATGACCTAAGCGGCGAGGCAGAGGATATTGCTAATGCAATTTGCTTCTTACTTGCACCAGAATCAAAGTTCATATGCGGAGCTGAGCTGACAGTAGACGGCGGCTGGGCAAGCTTCTAAAAGAAAAGCGTGAGACATATTGGCGGAGCCGACATAGGCTTCGCCATTTTTGTAAAGAAAGGCAAAACAATGAAAAAGAATATTACAGTTATCATGGGTGGTCATGGTGGCATGGGTAAGGCAATAGCCAAGGAATTGGGCAAGGAAATGTCATTGGTACTGGCAGATAGAAGTAAAGAAAAACTTCTCGCGGTCAAGGCATCCCTTGAGGAACTTGGATATGAGGTTTATACCTATGAATTAGACATTCAAAACGAGGCAAATGTTAAGGGTCTAGCAGAATATGCAGCATCACTTGGTGATGTAAAAAGAGTTATTCAAACTGCGGGAGTATCTCCTACAGATACAGATGCTGAGACAGTAATTAAGGTAAATGCACTGGGAACTCTCTATGCAACCAATGCATTTTATGAGGTAATGGCAGAGGATAGCGTAATGATAAACTTTGCATCTGTGGCAGCCTATACCATGGAGATGTCAGACGAATGGAAGGATGTATTCGAGCAGTGGGATAGTCCTGAGTTTTACGCTAAGATGAGGGAGCAGGTTGAGCCATTCAGCTTTGATGAATTCTTCATGGCGGGAACGGCATATGCATTATCAAAACGCTTTGTAATATATTACACCCAGAAAAACGTTATGAGATTTGCGGCTAAGGGTTGCAGGCTTTTGTCAGTTTCTCCTGGCTCATATCTTACTCCTATGCACCAGAAGCTTCTTGATAATCAGCCAGAGACAGCTGAGGACCAACTTGAGCTTATACCGTGCAAGCGTTGGGGTCACCCATACGAAATTGCAGCATTAATTACATTCCTATGCTCTAGGGGCGCAGCCTACATAGCAGGTGTGGATATACTGGCCGATGCAGGGCAGATTGCCAATACATTTGTTGAACAAATTCAGTAAAAGTTTTACTTGAAAAAATGAGAAAAAAAGTAGTAAAATAGATTTACCGAGTGGTGAAAACACGTAAATCCAGGTGATGGACTTGCGTGTTTTTTTGTGTTTTTGTATGAACTCAAGGGAGTTTTATACAAGAAAATAGATAGAAAATCAAAACGAGAAAGAGGTAAACAAATGAAAACAACAAGCCCAAGCAGTAAGAAGAACCTTACTGTAACAATACTATCCTTGTCACTCCTGACAGTAATGGCTGGAGCGGCAGTTGCACCCGCACTTGATGTAATAAAGAATTATTTTAGCGGAGAGAACCAGCTGTTAATTCAAATGATAATCAGTGTCCCAGCCTTATTTATTGTAATAACCAACATGTTTTTTGTAAAACTCTGCAAAAAATTCCGTTCAAAGACTCTGCTTATGGCTGGGCTTGTACTTTATACTGCAGGAGGTTGCGTAGCAGGAGTATTTAGCAATATTTATCTAGTGCTTGCTGCAAGAGCACTGGTGGGAATAGGAGTAGGTATAGTTATGCCAATGTCTACAGGACTTCTTGCATTTTATTACACTAGAGATAAGCAGGAGGCATTAATGGGATATTCCTCTGCTATGAATCAGATGGGAGGCGTAATTGCAACACTGCTCTCCGGTCTTTTTGCTTCAATCAGCTGGAGAGCAAGCTTTCTTGTGTATCTCATGGGCTTGATTAGCATAGTCCTTTGCATTTTGTTTCTTCCTAACGAGTACATTGGTTCGGAAAATACACATGGGGAAAAGGGCGTTTTCAAGAAAAACTATCCATTTGTCATAGCCATGTTTCTTCTTATGTTTACGTTCTTTATATATCCTGCAGACTTTGCAATGGAAACCGCCAAGGAGGGTATTATAGGTCAGAAGTATATTGCCGTTATCATGGCATCGATGGATTTAGTCGCATTTGCAGGAGGTTTGGCATTCGTTCACATGAAGAAAGGAATGGGTAAGAAGATAAAGTTTGCGGCACCTATACTTTTTCTTGCAGGCTATTTGATGCTAAATTTTGTGAGCAGCCCGGTTGGAACAATAGCTGGCTCATGGCTTATTGGCTTTGCAAATGGTGAAGGAGTTCCCTTTATTATTTCAGCAGCATCAAAAAATGCCGGTAGGTCGGCAGCGACTACAGTAATGCCTTTGATTTCAGCGGCTCTGTACCTTGCACAATTTATGACCCCTATAATTCTTTTAATTGTGAGTGCTGCACTGGGAGGGGCTAATATATCTCATTTACCATATTGCATAGCAATAATTTTAGCAATACTATTTTTCTTCTGGTCTTATACAATCAAAGAAGATTAAAGCATTCCAACAACCTTGACATTATGCCACTGATTGCAGTAGGATAGAAGGACAATCAAGATATGGTATAGACAAAGAGGTTGACATGAAAAAAGGTAAAAAAGACCTAGCAATAAAAACTAAAAAACATGAAATAGATATGACCAATGGCCCCATATTGAAAAAAATGCTTATCTTTGCATTTCCCCTTATGATTTCAAGCATTTTGCAGCTACTGTTTAATGCTGCGGATATAATTGTGGTTGGCCGGGTTCCAGGGTATGCTCTTTTCCTTATCAAATGTAATTATTCAGGCATCAATTAATTCCTTCGGAGATACGGTAATTGTGTGGATTGCAACCATATTTCAGATTGCCACATTCCATACGGTTGAGATTGTTTACATTTCTTATCCTGTAACGTGGATTATTACTGGTACGGCCCATGTGACTTG
>DATESI010000199.1:0-2494 GCA_035270905.1 Anaerovoracaceae bacterium | reverse complement strand
ATATAGTCTATACTAGTATCAAGTACTCTTGATAATCTTTTGGCTTGTTCCATGGTAGGATGCCTCCTGCCATTCTCTAGCTTTGAATAATCTGCTTGGTCAATACCCGTCATCATTTGAATTTTAATTTGTGTGTAACCTTTTTTCTCACGCAATTCTTTTAATCTTGTTGCCATAATGTATCACCTCAATGATATTATGGCAAATTGACCTTGTAAAAATATAGTATTATTGACCTATTCACCCCGTAAGCCGTCTCTAGTTTACCTAATTTATCTAAATTCTTTCTCTATTTTCTCTCTACACTTGAGGAACACTCCCGCAATTATAGGGTCAAAATCTGTTCCTACTCCCTCTTCAATTATTGCAAAACATTCATCAAGTGGCAATGCATCTCGATAGCATCTTTTCTCTGACACTGCATCGAATACATCGGCCACGGCCATTATCCTTGCACAAAGTGGAATTCCCTCACCCTTTAGCCCATCTGGGTATCCCCTTCCATTCCATTTTTCATGGTGATGAAGGGCTACCTCATAGGCAATATTACGATATTGTTCATCTCCCATATTACCAAAGGTTTCTTGTATGATTTGACCACCTTTGACTGTATGTAGCTTCATTTTTTCAAACTCTTCATCTGTCAGCTTTCCCGGTTTTTGAAGGATTGCATCAGGTATGGCAATTTTGCCTATGTCATGCATTGGAGCTGCCATTTGAAGATTATTTCTGTAATCCTTAGTGAGAATATCCTTGTAATATCCTCTTGCTAGCAGTTCCTCTTCAAGGAGTTTAACATACATGGTGGTTCTTCTTACATGCTCGCCTGTACTATCATCCTTATTTTCTATGAGGGTGGCAAATCCCATAACCATTTCATCGTGATAGTGAGATAGTGCTCCTTTGGCCGGATCCTCCTGGTTCATGTATATTCCAAGCAGTACAGCTGTTGTTCCTATGCTGGTCACCAGTGCCTCAGGGAAAATCATCTGATAGGTAGTTGCTCCAATAAGAATCAATAACACCGTAACAATGCTAGAGCGTTTGTTACTTTCAATGTAGTCCCATCTGCTGACGAGTATAAATATTGTGAACAGTAGATATACGGCCACCATAATGAAGCATGTATACGCAGAGACTCCCATAGAATAGTTACTATGTTCTCCAATGCGGTACTCAAGCTCATCTATATAAGCAACAACGATTATAATGTTGATTAAGAAGGGGCTATACACCAATAGCTTGTACCTGCCCTTTGGTCCTCCCTGTGAAATGGAGCAAATATAAATGAATAGGAGAAACACAAGTGCATCAATAGTTATTAAGAAGAACATGTGGGCTATCATATTGAAAAGGCTGTCCACCGTATCAAGATGATTCACCGTATATGCTGTCACTCCATCAAAAATCAGATTAATAAATCCAACTATCAGCAGGGCATCATAAGGCGAAAACCCATGCTTCTTCTCAAGCTTTTTTGCTTCTCTGTAATATGTGAATATAATATATAGTACTACTAATATACATCCTATTTGAAGTTTACAGTCACCCATAAGCTTTCTTCTCCTTCATAGATATTACTACTTCTGTTATCCCATCAAATTAATATACTCTACTGCCGCCAGTGCTGATACTGCTCCATCTGCCGCAGCTGTTGCAAGCTGGCGTACAGTCTTAGTTCTGCAATCTCCTGCAGTGAAAACCCCTGCAGTCTTAGTCTTGCAGCTTTCTGTTGCTTCTACGTATCCCTTGGCATCAAGTTTGACAATCTGCTCAAAATCCTTATTGTCTGGCATTTGACCAATTGCCACGAACACTCCGCTAACTTGAATTTCTGTTATTTCCTCCGTCTTTCGGTTCTTAATCATAAGACCTTTAACCGAGCCGTCGCCTGCAATGCTATCAACCACACTGTCTAATACAAACTCTATATTGCCTCGCTCCATAAGCTTACCGTGAAGATATTCCTCACCTCTAAACTCATCTCTTCTGTGTATAATATAAACCTTACTGCAGTATTCCGACAAGAACATAGCATCCTCAAGAGCCGTGTTGCCACCGCCTACTACCGCAACATCCTTTCCTCGAAAAAATGCACCGTCGCATGTGGCACAGTATGAAATTCCGCTACCAACAAGCTTGTCCTCGCCCTCTACTCCAAGAGGCCTATTCTTGGCACCAGTGGCAATAATAACTGCCTTGCAAGGATACTTGTTTTGCTCTGTAACCACAGCCTTGGCTTCGCCTGCATCCTCAATACTAATTGCCTTTTCGAATTCAATCTCGGCACCAAGATTGAGTGCCTGCTCATAAAGATTCATGGCAAACTCGAAACCACTGATTTTCTTAATCCCCGGGTAATTCTCAACCTCCGGAGTATTGATTATCTGTCCACCGTAGGTACCTGCCTCCAGCAGCAAAACGCTTTTGCCTGCTCTGGCTCCGTATATTGATGCCGACAGTCCCGCAGGTCCCGCACCGATTATAACTATAT
>DATESI010000198.1:0-2649 GCA_035270905.1 Anaerovoracaceae bacterium | reverse complement strand
GTATATAACATATGGAGCTACAGTAATTTTGTAGATTAAGAACCGAGGGAAAAATGAATTCATTTGGAATGGAAAGAGTGCTGGAACCGGTAGGTTCAGTTCCGGTTAGCGCATGGAAAATCGACAACAGCAGAACCATTAAGGATGATGAAATGAGAGTATCTATTTCTATCGTACATTTGGAGTGGGATAATTTCCATCAGGTGTGCAGTAGCTGCGGATACGAAGCCAACAGAATTAAGGCTAAGCTTATGGATATGATTGATAAGCGTGGCAAGCTTCACAATCCATTCACCAGAAGTGGTGGTAATGTTTATGGTACCGTTGAAGAAATCGGCAAGGATTACAGTAACCAATATGGGCTAAAGGTTGGTGACATGGTTATTTGCAACGCATCAACTACAGCGATTCCAATGTTCATAGAAGAAATAACATCAATAGATTACAATTACGGTCAAATCGACTGTAAGGGATATGCTATTTTCTTTTCTGATACACCCCTTATTCAGGTGTCTAGCGATGTCAACCATAGACATATTATGACAGCCATGAATGAAGGCGGTTCAATTTTTAGTATTTATCATATGATTAAGGATACCAACAGCCGCAGAGTAACCCTAATTGCTAAGGATATGATAACAGCTCTTCTCTATGCGGCAGGTATAAGAGAACCATCTAATCCAAGATGTGAAATTTCGGTTATTCTGGACAGATTCATGTTCAAACAGGCCTCGGAGAAGGAGATTGTTTCTATTTTGACATCTCTTGTGGATAAGGTTTTCTTTTTTGATCTTTCAAATCCGATTGAAGCATTTAGACTTTTGAAGAAATATAATAAAAATGAAATAGCCGAGGACATAGTTATTGTATCAGAGGATATAAGAGGTGCTGAGTCCTTGGGAGTTTTGGCGTGCAAGCCAGGCGGACAGCTTTATTGCACAACCGTAAAGAACAACTATGACGCTGCAGTATTGTTTAGCGAGTCAATAGGCAAGACTCTATATACATATGCATTCGATCAATATAGAGTTGATTATCAGCCCTTCGTGCTGGAGCTTGTAAACAAATGTGAAGCCCTTCTTGGGGAGGTTGATAAGCTTTATTCCAAGGGGAATAACAATGCAGCTCAGTATCAAAAGAGAAATAATATCAGTGCAACCGCAATGAAGGGTAACATAGATGATTTCGTCTTTCAAAGTGTGATTACCAAGGCATTGGTTGAGGACGTTATAAACATAGCACAATATGATTGCAACGTAATAATCCAGGGTGAAACTGGTGTAGGTAAGGAAAAGGTATTAAGCCTAATCCACCAAAACAGCACGAGGAAGGGTCAACCGTGTATTAGGATAAACTGTGCCACCATACAGGAAAGCCTGGCAGAGTCGGAGTTCTTTGGATATGAGAAGGGATCATTTACTGGGGCACAGAGCACAGGCAAGGATGGATATTTTGCCATGGCCAACAACGGTATTCTTTTTCTTGATGAAATCGGAGCATTGTCACTAAATATGCAATCCAAGCTCCTCAGGGTTTTGCAGGAAAACCAGTATTATAAGGTTGGTGGGACAGAGCAGTTATCTGTTAATGTCAGAGTAGTATGTGCCAACAATGTATCACTAAAGAAGCTGGTTGAAGAAGGCAAGTTCCGTGAGGACCTATATTATAGACTGAATATCTGTACCATTGAGGTGCCACCACTCAGGGAAAGACGAGATGACATATTTGCACTTTCGGAAAGGTTTCTAAGCAACTACAATAAGAAGTATGGTGTAGAAAAGGAGCTGACTCAGGAGGCTGTTGGCAAGCTTTATAGCTATCACTGGCCGGGCAATGTGCGAGAACTTGAGAATATAGTACATAGATTGGTGATTAACACTAAGGGTGCAATAATAGATGCCGAATCCGTAGAAGAAATTCTCAACAATAATGCTTATGAGGATATAATCATCAATGTAAGAAAGAGCTTTAGCAGAGAAGAATCCGTCGATTATAACAAGCTGATGGAGGAACAGGAAAAGAGAATCATTGAGTATGCCCTAAAGAAAGAAGGCACTACAAGAAAGGCAGCAGAGTATCTCAATATGCCTCAGACCACGCTTGCTCGCAAGAAGGTGAAGTTTGGTCTATAGGGTAGACCTAGACAAAGGGTCAGAGGAGGCATACATATAAGTCAAAGCATGCAAAAGCCCATCAGCTTAGCTGACGGGCTTTTACTGTGGTTACATGTAGACTGATATGCAACCGATATTATATTGTATTTTAGGTTTTACAAATGGGTAGTCTACTAGTTCATCATCTTTGGCTGATATGAGAAGTCTGCATAGCCCTTCTTTAGCTCATCAAGATTCTTAGTTACATAGCTGTTGATGTCGCTCTCTGTGCAATCTAGACCTAGCTTGTCGCAGTGCTCTTTCATACCTGCAACGATAACCTTGATGTCCTCTGAGTTAGTTCCGTGCCAACCGATTCTAGTTGAAGCCTGGCCGTAAACTGTGTTGAATGCTTTGTTCATTTCTAATTCCTTGTTTAATGTTTTGTTTGTCATGATACTTACCTCCTATGTGGTTTCATTTTTTTACTTTAATTTATTTTTTACATTTTAGATTGAGTGACTCATTTTTGAGTTCTCCTCTTTTATGGCTATAT
>DATESI010000197.1:0-2697 GCA_035270905.1 Anaerovoracaceae bacterium | reverse complement strand
AAGCCATACTTCTGCATCGTTCGGATGATAATCTGCGTCTGCTTGTCGTTAGTATTCCAGATGGCGGTCATTTTACCGCTTACTACTCGTTGTGGCACCACATCAACCGCCTTACGGCTTTTATGTACACTGTTAAGTGTCCATGTAACCTTGCCCGCTTTGGGACTACAGTATGCTTCTGCAAATGTCCGATTAATTCCCTTGGCCGTGGCCTCTGCTATTGTCCGGCCTTGGCAGTATAAATAATTCTGTCTCTCCTGGGGGCGGTATGTTTCCACCACAAGGGGATTTACCCCCTGGGACTTAATATCTGCTATGGCCAGCTCAAGCATCACTCTGACAATCTTATTAAGTTCTTTTGTATCGCTACATCTCTCTGGTAGTTTAGCCATTAGCTCACCGCCAATCTTTTTACTTCCGCTTCAATCTTGGAGCCTATCCACCCCTCGAAGTCTCCCAAGGCTTCCTCTAGTAAAGTTCTGCCGGTGATACCTAGATGCAGCAAAGCTTTTTCCTTGGCCATATCAAAGGCCTGTTTTTTTGCCTCATCATCCCATTCATCCTCAGTAATTTTATCAATATATGTCTGTGCAATGTCTAACACCGCATCTGATACGCAATCAGTAGCTATTAATAGATATTTTTGCACCTTCTTGTCTTTTACATTTTCCTCGATTGCCTTATAGGCTGCCTTGCCGATAATGATTATTGCTGGGATTAATACTGTCGTGATTATAGTCATTAAAATATCATTCCAATCCATTTAATTCACCTATTCCCTTTCATCTTCCAAATCTTTAATACGGTTATTTGTCACCTTAAACTTTTCATCGTACAGAGTACATTTTTCCTCTAGCCTGTATGTTCTCTCTATGACGGTGTTATGCTTGTCTACCTTTTTTTCAAGTTGTTCTAGCCTGTATGTCGTCAGTCTGCTCGATATGATAATTCCGCATAATGACCCTAGTCCGCTACCACCCAGCGTAATTAATGCTACTAATACAGCTTCATTCATTTCATGACTACCATCCTTTCTTTTTTGATATTAAAAAAGAGCCTACGGGCTCAAATTAAAAAGGCACCCAATTGGATGCCTTTGGTTCGTTATTTAGTTCGCTATTTAATCCGATTGTGAATTATTATAAGCCCATTTCCTGAATTGTGCTGTAAGTCTGAATAGTAAAAGTAGTATCAGCTAATCCGTCATAACGAATATGTGCGTGGTTGATAGTACTACCGCTGTAAGCTGTACCAAAAGAACACCTTATTCCAGTTGTTAATCCGTCGCCATCCAAAGTTGCACTTCTGCCTACCAATACCCTCGTTGGAGTTCCAACCAAAGCAACTACTCCACCATTATAAATTATAAGCCCTTGAAATTTGTATGCAAAAGTTTGTCCGATAACCCCTGCTGTTCCCGCACTCTGTCTGCCTAATACCATAGTTTCAATATTGTAGGCTTTACCTTCTTCTAAATTTTTTAAAGCCCAAAGAGGAAACCAACCTGCACCTGTCACTACGCTATTATAAGATATTTGAGTTGTTTGATTATCCCCAATATTCGAATTTTTTCCAATCGCATAGCTTTTTTGGAAATCCCTTGAAGCCTTACTATAACGCCCTTCTGCATATGAACTAGCACCACTAGCAATACATTCTTCCCCTTGTGCCTCTGAATACGAACCCATTGCCTTGCTTTTGAAACCACTAGCAGTTGAATAAGTTCCTGCTGCTTCCGTTAGCTCGCCTTTTGCGTGCGAACATATTCCTGATGCTTTTGTTTTGCTGCCTGATGCATGTGATGCATCTCCACTTGCAAGTGTTTCTATTCCCTCCGAATGTGCGCCAATTCCGGTTGCTGCGGTTCCTGAACCTTCTGCATGTGTGCACTTACCCCACGCTCTGGTGCTTTCTCCCTCTGCATGTGCAGCGGTACCAAATGTTGACGTATATAATCCTTCTGCATGTTGTCCGTTAACACTAGCAATACCACCAATTTCAACTATCGGCGCATAACTACTGTATATGCCTTTTATGGTCGGGAAAGGACTTGCACCAAAATAATAAATCTTTGACCCTACACCTGTCGTATATACGGCTTTTGCTATATTAACAAATTCAATGTCAGTTTCACCGGTGCCCCTTGCGATACAGATAGAATGTAGTGCCCATGTTAAATCATTACTAGTAGTTACTGTGTCGCCTGTCCAAACAGCAGGAGTATGAATAGATGCGTAAATATTACCCTTTGCATCCTTTTTTGCACCAACTCCATACCTTACCGTAATGTTGTCAGTTAACTGGTTGGGAAAATAAGAGGTTACATCGCCTTCTTTGTCAGGTATTAATACATATTGCAAAACTCCTAGTGAATCTCCTGCATCTTCCGACCCATAAGTAACTCCACCAAAGTACTTTCTTCCTGTAACCGTCATATTGCCTTCTGCGTGAGAATCATTTGCAGAACAAATAGTAGTATTGCCTTCCGCGTGGGAAATTTTCCCATCTGCGATACAAGACGTACCTTCCGCATGAGCGTACCATTCATGCGCTCTATTTCCAAATCCCTCTACATGAGCATATCTTGCGTTTGTGCCTCTTTTGGGTATATCTTGAATTTTATTATTTGCTCCACCTGCTATAAAAGAGCCTCGGGTTCCTGCTATTTGGTCTGGTGAAGTTCGTTCAAATTGAAAG
>DATESI010000196.1:0-2517 GCA_035270905.1 Anaerovoracaceae bacterium | reverse complement strand
AATCTATATTTTTTTCTATGGCCTCTTGAATTTTTTTTGCCACCGCCAAACTTTCTTCTGATGGACTAGCTGCTCCCATCATATTGTCCGACTCCCCTGTCTTATGTGCTGCAAAATCCGATGCCACACCACTTTCACCTGGATAAAAAGTCTGAGCACCCCGAACGCCGCTATCTTGTTTGAAATTGTTCAGATGAATGCTCACCGTAATGTCCGGCTTGGCCTGGTCTATAATCCTCTTTCGCTCATGTATGTCCTTAATCTTCATTGACCTTATACTGCCATCTGTCTCCTCTGCACCAAGGCAAACATCACTGTCTCTTGTCATGATTACATTGATTCTTCTTCCTGTCTTTGGCTCAGCATCTTGAGACTTTTCATCAATGGTACAATACCTCTTGGCAACGTCCCGAAGCCTCAGGGCTATTTCAAGATTCAAGTCCTTTTCCTTTATTCCATCGGAGGTTTCGGCACCGCCGTCCATTCCGCCATGGCCAGGATCTATGACAATTGTGAATTGCCCTTCCTCCTCCACCCCTTGGGTTTTCTCGTAAGGGTCTTGCCCCAATGCGCCTCCCTGCCCCTTCATAACCTCCGCTACATCTGCAAACCTGCCATACCCCGGCATGATACATACCAAGGCAATAAGCAAGACCGCCGCCAACCCCGCCTTATATTTATTTTTCATCCATAGTCTCCCCAAATACTCGAAATTTTGATTTATATATTCATCATACGCATCAAGGTTTGGCTTTTATTACAAATAAAAGTGGCGAAGGAATTTAATTAATCATTCGCCACTTCATTCTCGTAGACTATTTTAATCTGTATTTTTTGTCTTTGCCTCGACCTTCTATTACAACGTATCCTTTGCTTTCAAGGTCCTTCACGAGGGTAAAGGTTCTCGTTTTTTTAATATGCAAGAGTTCCTGAATCTCCTCATCGGTCATTTCGTTGTTATCATATAAATACTTTATTACCTTCTGTTCTTGAGGTGTTGCTTCAAGTTTTTTGGTTCCCTGGTCACTTGTTGGCGAAGGGTTGTTTTGGTTTGGAAGAATTATTTTGAAAGTATTTGGCGTAACAATGATTGTAGGTTGCTGTGGGCAGTTCTTATATATTGTATAAATTCTTCTTATACCAGTTCCATAGGACTCGATATATCGGAGCCTATGGAATATATCTGCCAGCTTACGATTTCGAGGTTGTGAAATTCCACTTTTGATGTCCTCGGTTGTCAACCCCGGCAATAATCCACCTATCGAAATGAATTCTATCTTCGTATCATTTACGTTCACAATAATGCTTCCACTGAACCCATAATCCCTGTGTATTATAGAATTGAGAAGGGCTTCCCTGATGGCCTCTTGTGGATAATCCCACTTGTCGGTTCGCTCCAACCCCTTAATCTCTGATTTGTTTTGATTGCATAGCATCAAATAGTCAAAGGTTTCCTCCAACTGGTTAAAAACTGAGCCTCCAAATTCCTTATGCGCCTTAAATATGGTGTTTGCCTCATCAGAAAAGACTGCAACCTTAATCGTATGCTCACATTGATCTGACAAAATCAATCCTAAATTAGTAAAGAGCCTGTCATCTATACTGCAAACTCCAAGGGTTGCATATTTGCTTTTTTCAAGAGGTATACCCTTGCTTTCAAATGCACCTTTTGCTGCATCAAAGGTTAATTGCTGGTTTAGTGCCCGCCCATCTTCAAATATATCTCCATCGGAAAGCTTTATCATCTGTCGAATTTGTTCTGCAGATGCCGGTACTGATGATGCTCCCTGCCTAATATATACCCCTGACGGTTTGAGACCTTTTGCCTTAATATAATATGGCTTGCTGCTTCCTTCTGAAACATCTATGTTTATTGTTTTGTTATTGTTCAGCGTATATTTCACAAACATAGTTACATCGGGTTCAATCTTATCTCGGACAATATTAGTAATTCTGGTATAATCTTCATCTATATCTGCAAGACCAATCGCTTCACCATCATCACTTGTACCCACAATTATTCTGCCTCCCGTTGTATTTGCAAATGCAACAACAGTTTTATCTATGTCCTCCACAGCAGTACTCTTATATTCAAGTTTCTCACTTTCAAACGCCATTGCTTTTCTCCCTATAAATTAAAATCTTTTACATTTATCTTCTTAAATATACTATATTCTCATTTTTCACATGCGTCAAGCGAAAATAGTGAATTTTCACTGAAAGTTCACTATCCTATTTTTATTGCAAAGTTCTCTTCTTTTATATAATTAAGGAAAATTCAACTTTTGGCGGAAAGGGGGCAAGCTCCATATGAATGAAAATGAAATATTAGGTCTACTAAAGGACGCTCTTGCTGCCTATCGCAGGTTTAATTTTGTAGAATATGTCTCCAAACTGGAGTCGGCCCGTGACCTCATTGGCGAAGCGGGGGATCCACCTCATTTGCTGGGAGAATGGAATATTATTGCGGCTATGCCCGACTGGAACTTTATTGATAGGCTCATCCCTGCTTTGGAA
>DATESI010000195.1:0-4669 GCA_035270905.1 Anaerovoracaceae bacterium | reverse complement strand
GAATAGTAGCCCGTTATAACTTTAACAAGGTAGAGTAATGAATTTTTTTTCTTCACATTGATAAAAAAAGTGGTATAATATTTCTTGGATTTAATATCACCTAAGGAGGAATCGCAAATGAAAAGAATGAAAAAAATATTGGCAGTGACATTGTCACTAGCAATGGTACTTGCATTTACCGCATGTGGCGGTGGCAACTCAGGAGAGACTATCAAAATAGGCTTCTTCGCACCTGTTACTGCAGCAGCTGCAGCAGCAGACGGACAGTCAGCTAAACAGTCAGCAGAGCTTGCAGTACAGTTAATAAACGAAGCAGGCGGAATTAACGGACAGGACGTTGAGCTTGTATACTATGATGACCAGCTTGATACTTCCCAGGCAACAAGTATTGCCGAGAAGCTAACAACAAGTGATGAGGTTGTTGCAGTTGTAAGCGGAAGCTACAGTGGTCCTACAAGAGTAGCTGCTCCTATTATTCAGGCAGCAGGAATTCCACTAGTATCTGCATACGCAGTTCACCCAGAAGTAGTAAACGCAGGTGACTTCGTATTCTCACAGTCATTCCCAGGACAGGTTCAGGGTACAGCAGGCGGCGAATATGCAACTAAGGAATTAGGCGCAAAGAGAATCGCAATCGTAGCAGTAGACCTTGACTTCGGTACTGAGCTTGCAGGAGCTTTCAAAGCAAGAGCTGAAGCTAACGGTGCAGAAATCGTTTCCGAAGACTACATTGCAATTACTGATAGCGATATGTCAGCAGTAGTTACAAAGATCAAAAAAGAAAATGTTGATGTTATTTATATGGCTAACTACTATGCGCAGGCTGCAGAAGTAGCTAAGCAGTGTGCAGTTCAGGGCGTTGAAGCTAAGCTTATCGGTACTGAAGGTGCAGACTCATGGCAGTTCATCGAAACAGCAGGCGAATACGCTAATGGCGTTATCCTAACAACTAACATGGATAGAGATGCTGAGAACGAAGGAACTCAAAAATATATCACTAAGTACAAAGAAACTTATGACATGGATTCCGACATGGTTGGAGCTTCAACCTATGACGCATTCCAGGTATTGTTTGCAGCACTTAAAGAAGTAGGAACAGATCCTGCTGCACTTAGAGATTATATTAAGGGCTTAACAGACTTTGAAACAGTTACAGGTAACTTGATTAAATACACCGACAACGGTGAAGCAGTCAAGGCAGTTCAGATTCAGCAGGTTCAGGACGGTGCATTCCACTATCTAGGAGTTGTTGATGATCTAGACATCATTACCCCAACGAAGAAGTAAGACAAAGTTTGAAGGAAATTAAATTATTATAGTACAATCAGCATGGAACATAGGGATTATCCTTATGTTCCATTGCCGATTATACAATTATACATGTATCCTTCAAAGAAAATGAGGTGATTACACATGATATTGCAACAGTTACTCAACGGCATTATGATTGGTAGTGTGTATGCATTAACTGCAATGGGAGCAACATTGATTTACGGCATTATGCGAATACTGGATATCGCTAACGCTGGAGCATATGTACTCGGAGCATATATCGGTTGGTATATTTATTACTCAACCGGCAGTTTAGTGTTGGCATTTTTGGGATCAATGATTCTGGTTGGGCTTCTTGGCGTTGCCCTGCACAGAACCCTATATGCACCAATCCTAAACAAACCGAGAATAATACCGATGATACCGCTAGTATGCAGCGTAGGGTTATTTACAATGAGTAGCGATTTGGTAAGACTAATCGCAGGACCAGGAACCAAGGCATACAATGTAAAATTTGATGTCGCTTCTTATAAAATTGGCGACTTAACCATAGTACCTGCATGGATATTGATTTTGGTTTTGACCGCAATCCTATTCGTCATTCTATGGGTTATATTAAACAAGACAAAAATTGGCTTGGCATGGCGTGCAACCGCAGAGGATGCAGAAATAGCCAAGGCTATGGGCGTTAATACAAACAATGCCATGGCACTTAGCTATATTCTCGGATATGGATTTGCAGCCGCAGCCGGAATAATGGTAGGAATTCTTTATAATTCCATTACGCCGGCAATTGGAGATGTACCATCATACAAGATGCTGGCAATCATAGTTCTTGGAGGACTTGGAAATCCTGTAGGAACAGTTGTTGCGGGATTACTTATTGGTCTAACAGAGACTTTAGTAACAGCCCTTGGAGTTACATTCATTCCAAAGGATGCCATTGCATTCATTATATTAATAATAGTATTGTTAATTAAGCCGTCAGGTCTAGTTAGCAAGAAAAATAAGATGTAAGGAGGCGAGTGAATATGAGTAGTTATGCAATTACAATTATAGTCAACATCGAAATATTTGCCCTTCTTGCACTGAGCTTAGATTTGATTATCGGTAGAGCAGGACAGTCAATGTTAGGTATGGCAGCCTTCTTTGGAATTGGCGCATACTCATCAGCAATTTTGACAAACGCAGGAGTTAACTTCTGGATATCATTATTCCTAGCATTGATAATCACAGGACTTTGTGGACTTTTGGTCGGCATCATCAGTTTAAGATTACGTGACGACTTTTTGGCAATTACAACCATAGGAATCAACTTCGTAATAGTTGCGTTGTTCCAGAACATGGAGTTCTTTGGTGGATCACTGGGTATGTCCAGCAAGCCGCCAACACTATTTGGTACACCTATGACAGCAATTCACTATGCAGTGCTTCTGTTCATATTAGTGATTTTGTTCGTAATGATGATTTGGAAGATGGAACATTCATGGTTTGGTCTGGCCCTTGCCAGCATTAAGGATGACGAGGGAGCGGCGGCATCATTTGGTATAGATGTAGCTAAGTACAAAATTCTTATCTTTGTTATAGGTACTGCACTTGCAGGATTTATTGGGGGAATATTTGCACATAGAATGGTTTACATTTTCTCCTCTGACTTCGCATTTACAGAATCAATCACGATCATTTCAATGGTTGTAGTTGGTGGCATAGGCACAATAAGGGGACCAATCTTTGGAGCGATACTCCTTGGAGCAGCACCGGAGTTACTTAGATTTGCAGATGATTATCGTCTACTTGTTTATGGACTAATCATCGTATTAATGATGAGATTCCAACCACAAGGACTAATTGGAGAGGACAGTTTCTTGGTAAATTCATTCCAGAAATACATTGCTCCTAAATTTAAGAAAAACGCCCCGAAAGCAAGCAAAGAGGGAGGTGCTCAAAATGAATGAAATTCTAAAGGTTGAAGGACTCAAAATGTATTTTGGTGGTCTTAAGGCTATTGACGGATTTGACATGACCCTTGCTGAGCATGAAACTCTTGGCATAATCGGGCCTAATGGTGCAGGCAAGACAACCTTGTTCAATGCTATCTGCGGCGTATATAAGCCAACAGACGGTAAGGTAATATTAAAGGGCGAAGAGGTTCAAGGAACCCCGCCACATTTGATGGCACGCAAGGGAATCGGAAGAACATTCCAAATTTCCAAGCCGTTATATGACCTTACTATTATGGATAACATTATCGCGGCTGCAGGCATTCGAGAGTATACAGGTCTCAAATCCTACTTCAAGAAAAGCCACACCAAGGAAACCGTTGCCGATGCAATGGCAATTGCAGAACTTGTTGGCCTTACTGATGTTATGAATTCCAAGGCTAAAGATGTCAGCCTAGGATATCTTAGAAGGCTTGAAATTGCAAGAGCCCTTGCAATGAAGCCAGAGGTTATCATGCTTGACGAGCCATGTGCAGGTCTATCAAACTATGCAATTAACGAGATAACTGAACTTGTGCTTAAGCTTAAGGAACAGGGGCAGACAATCGTTTTGATTGAGCATAACCTTCCAATTACAATGAAGGTTTGTGACCGTATCGTTGTATTGAACTACGGCAAGAAAATTGCTGACGGTACGCCAGCAGAGGTTCAGGCTAACCCTGAGGTTATAACTGCATATTTGGGAGAGGAGGATGATGACTAATGCTACAGATTATTGATTTGGAAGTATCCTTCGGTAAGATGGAGGTATTAAAGAAGATATCCATCGATGTTAACGACGGCGAATTAGTCAGCGTTATCGGTCCTAACGGTGCAGGCAAGACCACCCTAATTAGATCCATTATGGGTCTTAAGGACATCAGCGCCGGACAAATATTACTTGACGGACAGGATATTGCGAAGATTCCTGCATGGAAACGTGCAGACCTTGGCATAGGCTATGTTCCTGAAGGAAGAAGAGTTTTTAAGAACCTTACAGTAGAAGAAAATCTAAGGATTGGATGCTACAAGGTTAAGAATAAGGAAGACATCCAAAAGGGTATCGACAAGGTATACGATATGTTTCCTCGTCTTGCAGAAAGAAAAAATCAGTTTGCAAGTACAATGAGTGGTGGCGAGCAGCAAATGCTGGCTATTGCAAGAGCGCTTGTGCTTCAGCCAAGGATTCTTCTTATCGACGAGGTATCAATGGGACTTATGCCTATTATGGTTAATCAGTGCTTCAATATCATTAAGAGCCTGAACGACGAAGGCATCACAGTTCTTATTGTAGAGCAAAATGCCAATAAGGCATTAAAAATCGCCCATAGAGGCTATGTGCTTGAGTCGGGCAATGTTATCATGTCCGGCGACGCTAAGGAGCTCCGAAGCAACGACAGCGTGCAGAAGGCATACCT
>DATESI010000194.1:0-3540 GCA_035270905.1 Anaerovoracaceae bacterium | reverse complement strand
TTCATATTTTATTATTAACATATGTCAATAATATTTATAAAAAAGCCTTTTAGAATAGTTGTGGCAACCCTTGTGGAAGGAAATCATGTCACTTATGTGACAAATTCTGCGAAGAATATAAGCTTATATATGGAATTCATAACTTTATTATGGTAAAATAGTAGGGTAAATTTTTAAAAACAGAAAGGGTGGTACAATGTTACAAATAACGAATTTAACAAAGACCTATGGGGAAAAGAGAGCAGTTGATAACTTGACACTGCATATTGAAAAAGGAGAAATCTATGGATTTATCGGCCACAATGGAGCTGGTAAGACTACCACAATAAAATCCTGCGCAGGCATTTTACAGTTTGACGAAGGCGAAATCCTTATTGATGGAATTTCAATTAAGAGTCAACCATTAGAATGCAAGAAAAAAATCGCATACATACCTGATAATCCTGATTTATACGAATTCCTTTCGGGAATCAAATATCTGAACTTTATTGCAGATATGTATAGTGTTGGTAAGGAAGAACGCGAGGAAAGAATAAAGAGATATGCTGATCTGTTTGAATTGACAGAGGATTTGGCACAGCCTGTAAGTGCATACTCACATGGTATGAAACAAAAGCTTGCACTTATTGCAGCACTTATACACGAGCCTAAGCTGATGATTATGGACGAGCCTTTTGTTGGACTTGACCCAAAGGCAGCACATATAGTAAAGGGCATGATGAGAGAACTTTGCGACAAGGGCGGAGCGATTTTCTTCTCCACTCATGTGCTTGAGGTGGCCGAGAAGCTTTGCGACAAGGTTGCAATCATCAAGGATGGCAAGCTTATTACTTCAGGAACGATGGAAGAGGTCAAGGGTAATACTTCCCTAGAGGCAGTTTTCCTGGAATTGGAGGAGTAAGCATGCTAAAAGAACTAGTCAAAATTAGAATTAAGTATATGTTCTCCGGATTCTTCAAGGGGAGCAAGAAAAAACAAAAGGTCAGCGGCAAAACAGCCCTCAAGGGAGCTGCAATCGGATTGCTTGCTATATACGTCATAGGGTGTTTTTGCGTTATGTTTGGAGCGTTGTTTGGCAGTGTAGCCAAACCTCTCGCATCAGCAGATTTGCTGTGGTTTTACTTTTCACTTGCGGGAATAATGGTGTTCCTGCTGTGCTTTGTAGGAAGTGTCTTTATGACACAAAATCAGCTATATGATGCCAATGACAATGATTTGCTACTGTCAATGCCAATACCGACCGGTTATATTTTGGCATCAAGACTGCTGGCACTAGTCTCGCTAAATTACATTTATGAGATAATTATTGTTCTGCCGGCAGCATTCATTTATGTAGTTAATTTCGGAGCAAGTGTGCTGGGTATAATATTCTTTGCAATATGTTTCTTGCTGCTGCCATTGATGGTAATGGCATTATCAGCATTATTTGGATGGATTATAGGTCTCATCAATACCAAGATGAGAAACAAGAATTTGATAACCTTGATATTGACCTGTGTATTTTTCTTCGCATATATGTATGTTTGCCTCCAGTTCCAAAACTATATTAACCTACTGGTAGCAAGGGGCGAAGAAATTGCAGCCACAGTCAAGTCTGCACTTCCACCGTTCTATTATCTTGGAGATGCAATATATAGCGGCAACATTATGTCATTCATACTCTACGCACTTTGCTGTATTGTACCTTTCGCAATAATGTACTGGATTTTGTCCAAGACATTTATTAAAATTGTCACTACTAAGCGTGGAATGAAGAAGGTTAAATACAAAGAAGAAGCACTTAAGACAGCAAGTCCTAAGGCAGCACTTGTAACTAATGAAATCAGACATTTTGTAGGAATGCCTATGTATATGTTTAATGCAGGAATTGGATTGCCATTTATGGTAATTGCTGCAATATTCTTGCTGGTGAAAAAGAATACCTTACTACAAGGATTTACAATGTTTGGACTTGGCGAAGACGTTCTGGGACCTGTAATCTGCGTGGGATTTGCAATGATGTGCGCAATGGTAATCATATCAGCACCGTCGATTTCAATCGAAGGCAAGACCTTCTGGATTACACAATCAGCACCGGTAGATGAAAAGGATATACTAATTGCAAAGGCTAAATGCCACATATATGTGAGCCTGCCATTCATCATTTTATCAGATATCATTTGCCTGATTGGATTCAGAATGAGCATAATAAGTGCAATAATGATATTCCTAGTACCTATTGGTGTAACGGTTATGAACGCATTGCTAGGAGTAGTAATCAATCTTAAGCTACCAAAATTCGACTGGGTCAATGAAATCGTAGCTATCAAGCAGGGAATGTCATCGATTGTTGCAATGTTTGTAAGCTTTGCAGCTGCAGTGCTTCCGACTGTTGTATATGCCATTTGGATATTCAAAATCGGCATGGTTTCGGGAGACCTGTTCCTAGTTTTATCACTTGTATATTACATCATAGTGTCTGCACTACTTTACATGTATATGACTACTAAGGGTGTACAAATAATGAAAACACTTCACAACTAATTAGTTGAAAGGCCAAGGCCAAGGAGAGCAATATGAAATATATTCTAAAAAATTGTAATGTTATAGACGGGCAGAAAAATTGCGGGCTTAAGGAGGACAGAGCCCTTGTCATTATTGATGGACAAATCGAACAAATCCTTGCCTCTAAGGAAATCACTCCGGAAATGGAGTCTAATGCCAAGGTAATCGACCTTGCAGGCAAATTCCTTATGCCGGGGATGATTAACATGCATGCACACCTCTTTGGTACAGGTAAGCCAAGCAAGACCTTGGGTGGTGGCAGTAGCCAGAGAATGCTAATTAACTTTGTTCAAACCAAGGTTGGCAGCAAGGTTCTTGAGTCAATGGTTAAGACCAACGTCACCCAGGCATTGAATTCCGGAGTTACCACAGTACGCGGAGTAGGAGATTTCTTTTATTCAGATGTAATAGTTAGAGATAAAATAAATGATGGCAAGATGCCAGGGCCTAGACTTATCGTGTCGGGTCCGGCAATCACCTCCCCAGGAGGACACGGAGACGGCACCTTTGCTGTTAGTGCACCAACCCTTGAGGGCCTTGCAGAAAAGGTGGATATAAACAAGAAAAACAACGTAGATTTAATCAAAATTTGCGTTACAGGCGGCGTTATGGACGCAACCAAGAAGGGTGAACCGGGAGTCCTGCGAATGAGCCTTGAGGAAACTAAGGCCGTTTGCGAGAGAGCCCATGAACTTGGATATATGGTTGCTTCCCATACAGAAAGTCCGGAGGGAATCAAGGTTGACCTCCTTGGAGGAGTAGACACAGTGGAGCATGGAAGTTTTCTTGATGAGGAGCTAATCAGACTTTTTAAGGAGAAAAAAGCATCACTGATATGCACAATTTCGCCGGCATTGCCACTTGCTAGGCTCAGCCACGAACTTACTCAGCTTGACGAGCTTTGCACATATAACTCAGGAGTGGTTTTTGAAGGTATGATTGACGGAGTCAAAAAGTGTCTGGCAAACGGTATACCCGTGGGACTTGGAACAGATG
>DATESI010000193.1:0-5194 GCA_035270905.1 Anaerovoracaceae bacterium | reverse complement strand
CGGTGGACCTGTGGGAATTGATACCATAGCTGCATCCATCGGTGAGGAGAGGGTTACAATCGAAGATGTTTATGAACCTTTTCTTATCCAAAGTGGACTTCTATACAGAACCCAAAAAGGGAGGGTTGTATCTCAGATGGGGTACAAGCACCTTGGTCTTGAATATCCAGAAGGAGAAGATGCCCAACAAAAATTCATATAATTTTGATGGGAGAATTTAATGCATATAAATGATTTTGACTACAATTTACCGAAGGAGCTAATAGCACAAACACCGACTGAGAAGAGAGATTCCTCTCGACTTATGGTCTTAAATAGAAAAAATGATACTATAGAACATAAACATTTCTATGATATTTGTGATTACTTGAAGCCTACAGATTGCCTTGTTATGAATAATTCTAAGGTTTTACCTGCTAGGCTTTTTGGCATTAAAAGGAGTACAGGTGCTCATGTAGAGTTTCTTCTAACTAAGAGAATTGAAGGGGACAAATGGGAAACCATGGTGAAACCGGGCAAGAGACTAAAGCCTGGGGATGTTGTAACCTTTACTGGGGAGGGACTCACCCCTTGCGGCGAAATCAATGCCGAGGAAACCGATGACCCCGGGAAGGAAACCCACTACCGAGGCGATGACAGGCTATTTGAGGCCGAGGTATTGTCTTATGGGGAGGGTGGAACGAGAATCGTGGAGTTTCGCTATGAGGGAATCTTCCTTGAGAGGCTTGAGGAACTGGGCAAAATGCCGCTTCCGCCATATATTGAACGCGAAAGCACCCTTGCAGACAAGGACAGATATCAGACGGTTTACTGCAAGGAGGAGGGGTCTGTTGCGGCACCAACTGCAGGACTGCATTTCACTGAGGAGATACTTGACAAGGCACGGGGCATGGGCGTAAGGACGGCTTATGTGACGCTGCATGTTGGAATTGGAACCTTTAGACCGGTCAAGTGCGAGAATATTGAGGAACATCAGATGCACTTCGAGGAATATTATGTGGACGAGGCAACCGCTAAGGCTGTAAACGATACCATTAAGGCAGGGGGCCGGATTGTGTCTGTGGGAACTACTTCAACAAGGACCCTAGAAAGTGCAGCATACTTTGATGAGGAGACAGGCAAATTTCTTGTCAAATCTGGTCACGGCAGCACGGGAATTTTCATCTATCCGGGGTATGAATATAAGATTATAGGGGCACAAATTACTAATTTTCATCTGCCTAAGTCAACTCTAATGATGTTGATTTCGGCCTTTTATGATAGGGAAAAGATTTTGGATGCATACAAGGTGGCAGTTGATGAAAGGTATAGATTTTTTAGCTATGGCGATGCCATGCTTATTGAATAGGAGGGCAACCAAATGATTGAGGATGCTGCAAGAACTGAACGAATAATTACCAAGCTTCCAATTGGCGTAGGTGTATTCGAGGTGGGAGATAGGAAGATTATCCCCCTATATTTTAGTGACCAATTTTGTGAAATTCTTGCAATGGGTAGAGATGAATTTATCGCAAGTCTCACTGAGGACAACCCTATTGGGAGAGTTGACATTCCTGATTCTAAGGAACATTTGGAGATGATGAAGCAACGCAAGGACGGGGATAAGGGTGAGGTCACGACTGAATTTGTTCGCAATGACGGTAAGACGATTTGGCTGAGATTCCTATATACATATGCGGAGGATGACGGTAAGCAAATGTTTTACTGTACAATAAGGGACGTTACGGAGGAAATCGAGCAAAACATGGAGCTTCGTTGGCAAAATGAACGATTCCGTTTGCTTGCAGAAAACGCTCACATCATTACTTTTGACTATAACCCGGCTACGGATGTTATGACCTATTCCATTGAAGCAGGCGACGGCAAGCTGAAGGAAATACGAATGAAGGATTTCATGGATTATATTCCAAAGAGTCAGCTGATACATGATGACTATAAGGAGGCATATAAGCAGGTTTTGACTGATGCAAGCAAGCATCCTGTTGATTTGCAGCGTGAATATGTTGCCAACAACTTTGGAACGGGTTATCAGTGGTGCAGGGCAAAGATTGTGAGCATTGCTGATGACAGCGGCAAAATATACAGAGTCGTAGGACTTGTTGAGGATATTCAGAAGGAAAAGGAAAGGGAAATTGCCGTATTGGCAAAGGCTGCAAGAGAGTCGGCATACAGACAATCACTTACTGAGGGTGCCTTGGTTTTCTTGGAATTCGATGTTGTAACTAAGAAGAGAATCAAATCGGATACCGACATTTTTCCATTTTCTAATGTAGGAGAAGTGACTTTGGATGTAGGCTACCAGATGATTTTGGATCGTGCGACCCATCCAGGGGATGCTGACGAAATTGCAACTATGCAGCCGGACAAGGTTTTCAATATGGCAAAAGACCTTTCATCGGAAGAACGATACTTTGAATTCAGGACTACTTCACTTTCGGGTAAATATGAGGGATATAGGTGGGTCAGCCTTTCATTAACCTTTAGTGTTGATCCAGTTAGTGGACATCCTCATGTGTTCCTATGCATAAGGGATATTGACGAAGAAAAGCAGGAGGAAATTGATCTTAAGAAAATTGCAGAAAGAGATCCACTAACCAAGCTGCTGAATCGTGATTCCTTCGAGAAGTTTACTAGGGCTGCGCTTGTCAATGCCGTAAAGAATGACTATATAACAGCATTTTTGATGATTGATATAGATGATTTCAAGGATATAAACGATAACTTCGGTCATGCCAAGGGTGACGAGGCTCTAATATATATGGCTAAGAAATTGAAGTCTACTTTCCGCTCTGATGATATTGTTGCAAGGCTTGGCGGTGATGAATTTGCGGTATTTCTTCCCAATGTTCCATCAATTGACCTTGCCAACAAGAAGGGCTATGAGTTATGTACCATATTAAATGGCAGCGGTCAGGAAGAAATAGGAGGCATTCCAATGTCTTGCTCTGTTGGTATTGCTATGTCGCCGGAGCACGGTATGAGCTTTGGAGACCTATACCAAAAGGCGGATTTGGCACTTTATGAGGCCAAGGATAACGGGAAGAACCAGTGCATTGTTTATGATAGCACACGTATGGTACCTCGCGTAGGTAACTGGGCTAACAAAGAGTGGATACTGGACGCAATGAGCGACAGAATATATATAAGTGACATTGAAACCTATGAGCTATACTATATGAACAAGCCAATGCTTAAGAGGTTTGATATAACAAGATATAAGGGGAAGAAATGCTATGAGCTTCTCCAGGGAAGGACTGAACCATGTCCGTTCTGCACCAATGACTTCCTAAGCTACGACGAGTTCTACTATTGGGAATTTGAAAACCCTAGATTTAACATTAAGACTATTCTGCAGGACAAGCTTATTAATTGGTGTGGCAGACCTGCAAGAATGGAAGTAATAACAGAAGTAAACGAGGAAGGCAAAAGGAAAGTTTGATGAAGCAAGCAGTTACTTATGAACTGATAAAAGAAGATAAAAGAACTAAGGCAAGGCGAGGCCGTGTAACTACGCCCCACGGAACAATAGAGACACCGGTGTTCATGCCTGTGGGTACTCAGGCTACTGTCAAGGCCATGAGACCTGAGCAGGTTGAGGAAATGGGTGCGGAGATAATTTTGTCCAACACCTATCACCTTTATCTAAGGCCGGGGCACGAAATAGTAAAGGAAGCAGGCGGACTTCATAAGTTCATGAATTGGAATAAGGCCATTCTAACAGACAGTGGCGGGTTCCAGGTGTTTTCACTTGGCAAGCTCCGCAAGATTACGGAGGAAGGGGTAAGATTCCGTTCTCACATAGATGGTTCATCACACATGCTTACTCCAGAGAAGGCTATTGAGATACAAAACGCACTTGGTTCAGATATTATGATGGCATTTGACGAGTGTGCACCATATCCAGCAGATAGGAGATATGTTAAGGACTCCATGGAGCGAACCACAAGATGGCTTAAGCGTTGCAAGGAGGCTCATCAGGACTGGGATAAGCAGGCACTCTTTGGCATCATGCAGGGAGGTATGTATAAGGACCTTCGCAAGGAAAGTGCAGAGGCTATTGTTGAAATGGATTTGCCGGGCTATTCTATTGGAGGATTGTCGGTAGGAGAACCTAAGGAGCTGATGCTTGATATTCTGGACGATTGTGTAGATTACCTGCCTGCGAGCAAGCCTAGGTATTTGATGGGTGTAGGCACGCCTGACTATTTGTTCGAAGGAGTTGAACGTGGCATAGACATGTTTGACTGCGTACTTCCTACAAGAATTGCAAGGCATGGGCTTGCCATGACATCTCACGGTAGAGTTAACATCAAAAATGCACAGTACGAGAGAGACTGGACACCTCTGGATAGCGAGTGCGATTGCTATACATGCAGAAATTATTCTCGTGGATATCTGAGACACCTTTTCAAGGCAGATGAAATGCTCTCAGCGATGCTACTATCAGAGCACAATTTGCATTTCCTAGTAAACATGATGGCCGGCATTAGAAAAGCCATCGAAGAAGATAGATTCTCAGAGTACAAGAAGGAGTTTTATGATAAATACGGAAGATTTTAGAGGGCAGACTGGCGAGGGCATTACCGAAGGCAGTGGCAAGAGCATGGATATTTGCGTTCATGACGAGTTTTGCGGTGGATGTATTCACCAGGGCGTACCATATGAGCAGCAGCTCAAGGCCAAGAACAGCGAGGTTCTTGCACTTCTGCGCGCCAAGGACATCGACGTTAAGGAATACGCAGGAATTGAGGGCTGTCCTGACCAATACAGATACAGAAACAAAATGGAATATACCTTCGGGGATTTCGTCAAGGACGGCGAGCTCTGTCTTGGTATGCACAAGAAAAAGAATTTCATGTCCATCATCACCGTTGACCATTGTCAGCTGGTTGACCAGGACTTTAACAAAATACTTAGCTTCGTTATTGGGTTTTCCCAAGAGAGGGGATATAAGCATTATCACAAGAAGAGTCACGAGGGACTTCTTCGTAATTTGATTGTCCGCAAGGGTGTCAGGAGCAAGGAGTTACTTGTGAACATTGTTACCTCATCAGAGGAAGGCTTCGATGAGGTTGGATTCGTTGCAGGCCTTAAGGCTCTTAACCTTGACAACAATTTGGTTGGGATTCTTAGAACCTTCAATGACAACATTGCCGACGCCGTAAACCCTGAAAGAGTTGAAATTCTATATGGC
>DATESI010000192.1:0-11192 GCA_035270905.1 Anaerovoracaceae bacterium | reverse complement strand
TAATTTTTCGTATTTGTTCACCGCCATGCTGTGATATCCAAGTAGCTCTATCTTCTTAACTGTTTTGAAACGGCTTAAGAAATCGTTCAAAGCTTCAATATATTCCTCGCTATCGTTAAATCCGGGTACTATGACCTGTCTAATCCAAATTGGCTTATCAAGCTTGTTCAGCACCTCAATTAGCTTAAGCAACGGTCCTTGACCGCGTCCTGTGAGCTCCTCGAACTTAGCCGAGTCAATGTGCTTGATATCGAGAAGTACCATGTCTGCTTCTCTTATTGCTTCCTCTGAATTTTCATCAAAGTATGTTCCACTTGTGTCTATGGCACTCTTGATACCCTTGGCCTTGAGAGCCTTGATTGCCGATGTAAGAAATTTTCCTTGAAGAAGTGGCTCGCCGCCGGAGAACGTAACCCCGCCGTCGTTGCCGTAATATGGTCTTCCTCTTTCTGCCCTATAAACTATTTCATCAATAGTAACCTCTCGACCTCCGCACTCGTTCCATGTGTCCGGATTGTGACAATAAGAGCACCTTGCGGGGCACCCCTGCAAAAAGAATACGGTTCTTATGCCGGGGCCATCTACTGCGCCGAAGGTTTCTATTGAATGTAGCCTGCCAACGCGCGTCTCGCCTGCAATGTCTGCAGGTATAGTCTGACGCGCTGATATGCCTTGGATTTCGTCTTCTATAATGTTTTCTTCATTATATTGCTTCATGGAATGTCCTCTCGATAACTTCCTTTTGGTGTGCCTTGGATAATGCGTTAAATCTAACTGCATATCCTGATACTCTAACTGTTAAGCTTGGGTATTTGTCTGGATTTTCGTATGCATCTATGAGTAGTTCTCTGTTAAGAACGTTTACGTTAAGGTGATGTGCGCCCTGTCCGAAATATCCTGATAATAGTCCAACCAGCTTAGTCTTACGTTCGTTCATGTCTTTACCAAGTGCGTCAGGCACGATGCTGAAGGTATTGGAAATACCGTCCTGGCATGTGCTCCAGTCAATCTTGGAAACGGAGTTAAGTGATGCAACTGCGCCCATGTTATCTCTGCAGTGCATTGGGTTAGCTCCCGGTGCAAACGGCGTGCCGGCTCTTCTTCCGTCAGGAGTGTTGCCAGTCTTCTTACCGTACATAACGTTTGATGTGATTGTCAAAACTGATAATGTTGTTACTGCATTTCTGTATGCAGGGTGTTTTCTTAATTCTTCGATTGATCTCTCTGAAATCTTAACTGCGATATCATCTACTCTGTCGTCGTCATTGCCGTATTTCGGGAAATCTCCTTCTGTTCTGAAGTCGATGATTACACCGTTTTCGTCCTTGATTGGATAAACTTTAGCATGCTTAATAGCTGATAGTGAGTCTGCAGCTACTGAGAAGCCTGCAACACCAAATGCCATAAGTCTCTTAACCTCTGAATTGAGGAATGCCATCTGTGATCTTTCGTAGTCGTATTTGTCGTGCATGAAGTGGATGATGTTCATGATGTTTGCATATACCTTCATTAACCATGCAAGGTAAACGTCATATCTTCTCCATGCTTCTTCGTAATCGATTGGACCGTCGCCGATTGGTTCCATCTGCGGGCCAACGTGTTCGCCTGTTCTCTCGTCAACACCACCGTTAAGTGCTAATAATAGACACTTAGCAAGGTTACATCTTGCTCCGAAGAACTGCATCTGCTCACCCATCTGGATTGCTGATACGCAGCAAGCGATTGAGTAGTCATCTCCGTATGCAGGTCTCATCTTGTCATCGTTCTCGTACTGAATGGAGTCAGTATCGATTGAAACCTGTGCGCAGAATCTCTTGAATGGTTCAGGAAGATCCTTGGACCATAAAACTGTTAGGTTTGGTTCCGGTGCTGAGCCTAGGTTGTATAGTGTATTCAAAACACGATATGTGTTCTTAGTTACTCTGTGTCTACCGTCTGAACCGATGCCTGCAAGACCTTCTGTAATCCACATTGGGTCTCCACCGAATAGTTCGTTGTACTCTGTTGTTCTAAGGTGTCTTGCAACTCTTAGCTTAAGAATGAAGTCATCTACGAATTCCTGAATCTGTTCTTCTGTGTAGTTACCTTCTGCAAGGTCTCTCTCTGCATATATGTCAATGAAGGTTGCAGTTCTGCCTATGGACATTGCTGCACCGTTTTCTTCCTTGATACCTGCAAGGTATGCGAAGTAAGTCCACTGGATTGCCTCTTTTACATCCTTTGCCGGTCCTGAAATGTCAAAGCCATATGACTCTGCCATCTTCTTTATTTCCTTTAAAGCCTGAATCTGGTTGAAAACCTCTTCTGCCAATCTAACGTTTTCTTCTGTCATTAAATCTCTGGAGGATATTTCGTCGTGATCTTTTTGCTTTTCCTCGATAAGATAATCTATTCCGTAAAGAGCACATCTTCTGTAGTCACCTATGATTCTTCCTCTGCCGTATGCATCAGGAAGACCTGTGATAAATCCAAGATGTCTCGCTTTTTTCATCTCTGGTGAATATGCCTTGAATACGCCATCGTTATGTGTTGTTACGTAGTTAAACATATATTGAATTTCGTCAGGAAGTGTCTGCTTGTATTCTGCAACTTCCTCTTCTACCATTTTAAAACCACCAAATGGGCAAATACCTCTCTTCAGTGGCTCATCAGTTTGAAGCCCTACTATGATGTCCTTACCTTCCAATATGTATCCCGGTCCAAATGCGTTGATTCTCATAATCTTGCTAGCGTCAACCTTAAGTGTGCCGCCGTTCTTTCTTTCCTGTACCAGTAATTCCTTTACTCTTTCGTTACACTCCTTAGTCCTTTCTGTTGGTCCGGCTAAGAAGCTCTCGTCCCCGTCATAGGGTGTGTAGTTTAAGGCAATAAACTCATCAACATTGATACTCTTAGTCCATGAGCCTTCCTTAAATCCGTGCCATTGTTCGTTCATTTTTCGTCCTCCGATCTAGTGATTAAAGCATTATTTTTGATGTGTGAATTTGTTATGTATACATAATACAACATACCCCATATGCTCGTCAACACTTTAACAATGTATTTTTTTCAAGACATAAATTGTGCGAAAACTCCCACAATTGCAACGCTTGCAGCCCTTTCTCTCGACCTCGATTTTTTATTGTTTTTTGACAAAGAGATTGCATTTTTTTCATTGATTAACTACAAAATTAGTCAAAAAGAGTAGCATCCTCAAAATGCTACTCTTTATTTTATGCCAATTGACTGTCATAGATATTTTTATTACATTCAAAATGAATCTGTATAGCTAGCTGGAATTCCCTCCTGCGGGCTTGTGATATATATTCTCACCGGTTCTTTGGATTCCGTCAGCTGTCTAACTAAAAGCTGTGTGTCTACACCTTCATCCTCAGTAATTATGGTCTTATCTCCCTTGTCAATCAGGTTTAGATATTCTCCCTTACGGTCAAGCAAATACACACCGTCTAGGTGATGTTCGGTAACCATAAGTGGTATCTTCCCTTGAGAGGTCAAATCATCCTCCAGAGAATGTATGCAGCCTGACATACCTAGCATTTGATACGCTTCTTCCGCCTGCTGGTTATAAATATTTAATCCCACATCTCCAAGTACGGTAACGCCCGCCTCCTTAAATGGTTTAATCCATCCTATATTGCCAACATAGACCTTCCCTTTGTCTCCTGAAGCAGATGATTTCACTTCTTGCAGGGTCTCAATGATAGTGTCAAAATTTGTGATAATATAACGGTCTTCCTCCCCCTTAGGCATATTGCTAACATACGGGATAATTTCATAATCTGGTCTATCTGCTATGGCAATGGCTACGAGCTCTTTGTTTTCTACATAATCCTTAATTGGAATTAACATTCTAAGAGTATCCACAACAATTCCGTCATGTTCGAGGTCTTGAACAAGGTCATCCATCTCAGTAAGGCTCACGGAATTAAATGTTTCAAAATCAAAGAAGTAAAGCTCCAATATCTTTTGAGGGGTACTCTCTCCTGTCCGCGTAATCCTAACATCCGGCAAGGTTTGATTGATGGTTGAAGTCAAATTCCTCTTTTTTATTATTTCTGTTTTCAAAAGTTCAATGGCCTGCCTTCGCAAATCATTTAGACTGCTGACGGCGATTGAAAATGGTTCCTTAGCGTGTATTTTTACCTCTGCAATTTTGAATGGGGTATTGCCTGTTTTGCTAAGCTGCTTGACGATTAAATCTGCCGCTGTAGGGCTCTTGATTGGCTTCTCAGCGATTATGTCTTCATCTTGGAGGCTCGCTTCCTTAATCCCAAAAGCCTCGCCCAAATCACAAGAAATTTTTAGAGCCAAGGGTTTACCTATCTCTGCGAAAAGTTCTATGGTTGCAGGTGTCTTCCTTATATATTTGCCCTCGTCAAATGTGGAGAAGGCGAAGGATCTTTGGGCTTCCTTGAGCTGTTCCTTAGACGAAATCCTGTATATGGGATCTCCATGGCTGAATCTACCCTTAATATCTCCTATTCTTGTAAGTCCACCCTTAAGGGGCAGAATATATGTGACAATATTACCTGAAAGCTGGCGGTTGTGGATTTCCACACCGTCACCTATGGACAAGTTCTCGTATAGCTTCACATCAAGAAGTGCCGTTCCCTTGACGGGCTTAATTACCTTGCCGATTTTGATACCTCTATGCTTAGGCAAATCCCCTGACATGAGTTCATCTCCTGGATTGCCATCAATGTACCCCTCCGTAAAGCCCCCTCTATTAAATATCTGCTCAAGGACCAACCTATCCTGACTGCTTACAGCATAGCTTCCCTTCTCATAATATTGATCAATATATTTTCTATAAATTCCTGTTACAATTGCAACGTATTCTGCCGACTTCATACGTCCTTCTATTTTGAAGGATGCAACCCCCGCATCAATATACTCCCCCAACCTATCAATTTGACAGAGATCCTTGGGGCTAAGGGGATATTTGAAAGTGTCAATGGGTTTGGCATTGGCGTCAAGTACCTTATATCCCAATCTACATGGCTGTGCACACTGGCCACGATTACCGCTTCTGCCACCCATGTATCTTGACATCTGACATTGTCCGGAATAGCAAAAGCAAAGAGCTCCGTGAACGAAAACTTCGATTTGATTATACCCTAGGGGACGCGGTTCCGTGCCCGCTTGATTATACCCAGCGATGCAGTCGCGAACTTCTTCAAGGCTCAATTCTCTTGCTGTAACAACTCGTTCGAATCCCAGTTTCTTGGCTGCTTCTACTCCAGCATGACTATATACTGTAGCTTGAGTCGAAAGATGTAATGGAAAATCAGGCAAGACCTCCTTGATTATCTTGGCCAGTCCCAAGTCCTGAATAATAAGTGCATCTACGTTAATCACATATAGGAATTGGGCGGATTCCAAAGCAGGCTGCAGTTCCTCATCTGTAAGCAAAGTGTTCATTGTTACATAAACCTTAACTCCTCTAAGATGGGCGAACTCTACAGCCTTCTCTAATTCTTCGTCATTAAAATTATTAGCATTAATCCTGGCATTAAATGCCTTGCCACCAACATAAATTGCATCTGCTCCGTTTTCTACTGCGGCGATGAACTGGTTTACACCTCCCGCAGGCACGAGAAGCTCGCACTTGTTGCCAGTTTTTTCTAAAGTTTGTTTTTTCATATGTCTATAATACTATTTATCCAAGTTAAGTGCAAATCCCATTTTTTATACAAAACAAAACCCTTTCACTGGTTCACGCCTAGTGAAAGGGTTATTTTTTTATTCAAATATTGGTTTGTAGGTCAGCTTGGCGCCTGATGTCTTGACAGTGACTGCCTCAAGGTATGCCATTGCGGTATCCATGCATGTTAGAACGGGCAAGCCCTTTTCGATGGCCTGACGACGCAGCGGGAACATGTCTGTTGCCAGCTTGTTGGTCACCTTAGGGACGTTAATCATTATTTTGATTTCATTACCAATCATCTTGCTAACTCGCTCGAAGGCAAGGATTCGGCATGCCACTCCCTTTTCTCTTAGGAAGTTTGCGGTGCCCTCGGAGCCATAAAGTACAAATCCTTTATCGGCATAGTTTTTCATAACCTTAGCGGTGTATTCGGTCTTGTCGTGATCCCTAACTGAGATATAAACTCCGCCCTCGGTGAATACTGTGGTGCCTGCTCCTAGGAAGCCTTTATATAACGCCTTGCCAAGATCCTTGTCGATGCCGAGAACTTCGCCGGTGGAACGCATTTCGGGTCCCAGTGCAACGTCTACATCTGTAAGCTTGGCATTGGAGAATACGGGAACCTTGACTGCATAGTAGCCGGCCTTCTTGTATAGTCCTGTGCCCCAGCCCAGGCTTGCAAGGCTTGCGCCTAGCATAACCTGCATTGCAATCTTGACCATTGGAACGCCAGTTACCTTGCTTAGGATTGGAACGGTTCTTGACGCACGTGGATTTACTTCTATTACATAAACCTCTTCACCATCGTAAACATATTGCACATTCAAAAGCCCTGAGATTTCCAGAGCATTTGCAATCAATGCAGTATAATTCATGGCTTTCTTCAGAGCCTCTTCAGGCAGTGAATAGGTCGGGTATACGGCAATACTATCACCAGAGTGGATGCCAGTTCTCTCAACGTGCTCCATTATTCCTGGAACGAGTATGTCCTTGCCGTCGCCGATAGCGTCAACCTCGAACTCAATTCCCTCTACATACTTGTCGATTAGTACAGGATGGTCGTGGGAAAGGGATACGGCTTCCTTCAGGTATCTGTTGAGCTCCTCGTCTGAGTAAACAACCTGCATTGCACGGCCTCCAATTACGAATGAAGGTCTTACAATAAGCGGGTATCCCAGCTTGGCAACGATTGCAGCCGCTTGGGAGCTTTCTGTAATTGCATCACCCGGTGGGGTAGGTATTCCAAGACTGTCCAGAAGTCCTGAGAATTTTTCACGATCCTCTGCCAAATCTATGTACTTATTGTTGGTTCCAAGTATCTTGATGCCACGCATAGAAAGTCCCCCTGCAAGGTTTAGGGCTGTCTGCCCACCTAGCTGGAGAACCACACCGTAAGGTCTTTCCTTCTTGACCACGCTCATCAAATCGTCTATATGCAATGCTTCAAAGTACAGCTTGTCTGCCGTGTCAAAGTCTGTGCTGACTGTTTCCGGATTGTTGTTTACTATTATGGATTCGTAACCAAGCTCCTGCAACGCCCAAACGCCCTGAACGCAGCAATAGTCAAACTCAATACCCTGTCCGATTCTGATAGGACCTGAGCCTACTACTAGTACCTTCTTGTTGGGGCTTGCTACTGACTCGTCCTCATCATCAAAGCAGGAATAATAGTAGGGGGTTGCCGCCGCGAACTCTCCTGCACATGTATCTACCATTTTATAAACGGATGAAATATTGTTATATGAACGAATGTCATTTAATGCATTGCCACTTATTCCTGTTAGGTCTAGGATTTCCTTCTCGGTGAATCCCATGGTCTCGGCTGCCCTAATTAGGTCTGCGGAGATTTCCTCTGACGCGAGGCGTCTTTCCATTTTGACTATATTATTAATCTTATCAAGGAACCACTTGTCGATTAGGGTTTTTTCATGGATTGCATCTATATCCATGAGATCTCTACGAAGTATCTCAGATATTACGAAAATTCTTTCGTCGTCGCAAGCCATAAGCTTGTTCAAAAGTCTTTCGTCGTCTATTCCCGTTACGAATGGTACTCGCATTCCGTCGCACTTCACCTCAAGAGATGTGATAGCCTTAAGTAATGCACTCTCGAAGGTTCTGCAAATTGACATAACCTCGCCCGTTGCCTTCATCTGTGTTCCAAGCTTACGGGAAGCTGTTCTGAATTTGTCAAATGGCCACTTAGGGAATTTGACTACGCAGTAGTCCATGGTCGGCTCAAAGAGCGCACTTGATTCCTTAGTTATATAGTTGGTGAGCTGGTCTAGGCTGTATCCAAGAGCAATCTTGGCTGCAATCTTGGCGATAGGATATCCTGCCGCCTTGGATGCAAGGGCAGACGAACGGCTCACCCTTGGGTTAACTTCTATTACTATGTACTTTTCTGATTTAGGATCTAATGCGAACTGTACATTGCAGCCTCCCTCGATTTCAAGGGCCCTTATTATATGAAGTGATGCATCGCGGAGCATCTGGTATTCCTTGTCTGCAAGGGTCTGGGTGGGTGCAACTACAATACTATCGCCGGTATGCACTCCAACAGGGTCAAGGTTTTCCATGGAACAAATGATAATGCAGTTGTCCTTGGCATCTCTAATTACCTCGTACTCTATTTCCTTCCAGCCTGCAACAGATTCCTCAATGAGAACTTGACCGATTGCACTTTTTTCGATGCCTCGTTCAACTAATGCCTTGAAGGCCTTTTGATCCTTGGCAATTCCGCCGCCTGTACCGCCTAGGGTAAAGGCTGGCCTTATTATTACAGGAAATCCTGTTTTGTCCACGAATTTTTGTGCTTCTGCAAGGGATGTGGCTATTGCCGACTTTGGAATGGGCTCACCGATTTCTTCCATGAGTGCCTTGAACTTTTCTCTATCCTCAGCCTTCTCTATGGCCTCCTTGTTGACTCCAAGTAGCTCTATTCCCAGCTCCTTGGTAATCCCCTTATCGTCAAGCTCCATGGCAAGGTTAAGACCTGTCTGTCCACCGAACCCCGCCAAAATGCCGTCAGGCTTTTCTTTCCTTAATATTGCTTCTAGTGCTTCTACTGTTAATGGTTCTATGTAAACCTTGTCTGCGATTCCTTGGTCCGTCATTATGGTTGCCGGGTTGCTGTTGACGAGAACTGTCTCAATGCCTTCTTCCTTGATGGCCTTGCAGCACTGGGTTCCCGCATAGTCAAACTCTGCAGCCTGCCCTATAATTATTGGGCCGGAACCGATGATTAAAACTTTTTTGATATTACTTTTCTTGGCCATGTTTCTCGCCTCCCTTCCTTAGCTTGCTTGTTTCTTGGTTTCTCGCCTTACCACTGCCGGACTTCATCATCTCTACGAACTTATCGAAGAGATAGCCACTATCATTTGGTCCGGGGCTTGCCTCAGGATGGTATTGCACAGAAAAAATCGGTCTTTCCTTGTGCATCATCCCTTCCACCGTCTTGTCATTAAGATTTATCTCCGTCACAACCATATCATTCAAAATCAGGCTCTCTGCCTTGACTGCATAGCCATGGTTTTGGGAGGTTATGTAGCTCTTGTCGGTCTGGCTGTTATACACCCCGTGATTGGCTCCGCGGTGTCCATACTTGAGTTTGTAGGTCTGGCCGCCGGCTGCAAGGGCTAGGATTTGATGCCCCATGCAAATGCCGAAAATCGGCATAGGTTTGCCATCATGCCTTGTGGCGTGCATAAGTTTTTTCACTTCGTCGATGGCTTCTTGGGCTGCCGCAGGATCTCCAGGCCCGTTAGAAAGGAATATTCCGTCAGGCTTAAATGCCAGAACCTGCTTAGCCGAAAATCCATATTCGAATATATGCAGGTTGCAGCCATGGTTTTGCAAATCGGTTAATATGGAACCCTTAGCACCAAAATCAAGAACTGCTACATTAAGGTTGCCCTCCTTATGTGGAGTAAGGTCTGCAGGCTTTACCCAAGAAGCTTCTTTCATATAGTCTCCTCTAAGGGTAGTTTCATTGCAGATTTTCTTAATATCTTCTATATTAATATCTTCTGTTGATATTACGCATTTGATGGTTCCCTCTTCTCTAATCTTCTTGGTGATCTTCCTTGTGTCTACGCCGCATACTGCAGGTATGCCCATTTCCTTGAGCCATTCATCTATATTCTTGCTGCTTCTATAATTAGACGGGGTATTGCACCACTCTCTAACCACTAGGCCAAAGGCGTATATTCTATCGGATTGATTATCCTGTTCATTGATTCCGTAGTTTCCTATGAGTGGGTAGGTCATATTAATAACCTGTCCGAAATAGGATGGGTCTGTCAGTATCTTTTGATATCCTGTCATAGATGTGTTGAACACTAGCTCCCCTACCTTAGTTCCTTCTGCGCCAAAGGCCGTGCCTTCATATACAGTTCCGTCCTCTAAGTAAATAATTCCTTTCATTTAAGTATGCTCTCCTTTACCTTGTTTTTATGTCAACTTATTTCTTAATTTATGTAGTAATTCGTATATCAAGAATTGATTATATACCTGCTGTGAATAATATTCAAGAATAATTATGTGAAATCGTGAATTTTTTTTCACATTTTCGTGAAAAAACCCAAAAAAGCTATTGATTTTTATTTTTATAGTAGTATAATAGCATTTGTTCATTGAAAAAATATTCAATTTAGAAAATATTTATTCATACAAATCAATTAAATTTTTTATTATAATACGGAGGCATATAAAATGGCAAAAATGAAAATCGTCTTGGCATATTCAGGAGGCCTTGACACATCAATTATTTTAACTTGGCTTAAGGAACAGTACGACTGTGAAGTAATCGCAGTATGCTGCAATGCAGGTCAAAAAGAAGATTTCAAGGAAATCGAAGAAAAGGCATATAAGACAGGCGCATCCAAAGCATACGTTTTGGACATACAGAAGGAATTCGTTGAGGATTACATCTGGCCGGTACTTAAGGCAGGCTCAATCTATGAGGACGCTTATCTACTGGGTACATCAATGGCAAGACCACTTATGGCTCAGAAGCTTGTTGAAATCGCCGAAAAGGAAGGTGCTTACTACATCTGTCACGGATGCACTGGTAAGGGCAACGATCAGGTTCGTTTCGAGACTACAATTAAGGCTCTTAACCCTGCAATTAAAATTATAGCTCCTTGGAGAACTTGGGATTTCCAATCTCGTGAGGATCTGATAGAATATGCTAAGGCTCATAACATTCCAATTCACCAGAGTGTTGAAAAGATTTATTCAAGAGATGAAAACATATGGCACATCAGCCACGAGGGTGGCAACCTTGAAAACCCTTGGAATGAGCACAAGAAGGACATTCACGTTCTTTCATGTGAGCCTGAGGATGCACCTGATAAAATCGAATATGTTGATATTACCTTCGAAAAGGGTGTTCCTGTAGCACTTGACGGTGAAGAGATGGACGCAGTTTCACTTCTTACTAAGCTTAATGATATGGGTAGCAAGAACGGAATTGGTACAATAGATATTATTGAGAACCGTCTTGTAGGTATGAAGTCCAGAGGCGTATACGAAACTCCGG
>DATESI010000191.1:0-5961 GCA_035270905.1 Anaerovoracaceae bacterium | reverse complement strand
TAATATCGTAAACACCGGTGTTTATGAAATCTGTAAGTACCTTGTTTTCGTTGGAGGCGCAGATAAATTTATGAACCGGAATCCCCATTTTGCTTGCATAATATGCAGCCAAAATGTTTCCGAAGTTACCTGTTGGAACTACAATGTTGATAGCTTCGCCATTTTTCACAACGCCTCTTTCGACTAGCTTAACATAGCTATAAACATAGTACGCAACCTGTGGAACCAGTCTACCGATGTTGATGGAGTTAGCTGATGAAAGCTTGCAGCCCATTGCGGCCAGCTTCTTGCCAAAGTCTGCATCGTTGAAAATCTTTTTTACTGCTGTCTGTGCGTCGTCAAAGTTACCGTTGATTGCGAATACATGAGTGTTAGCACCCTCCTGTGTAATCATCTGCCTCTCTTGAACCTGGCTCACGCCCTGGTTAGGGAAGAAAACGATAATCTCGGTTCCCGGCACATCCGCAAATCCCTCAAGGGCAGCCTTGCCTGTATCTCCTGAAGTCGCTGTCAAAATGCAAATCTTCTTATCTTCCTTCTCCTTCTTGGTTGCAGTTGTTAGAAGGTATGGCAGAATTGATAGTGCCATGTCCTTGAATGCTGCAGTTTTGCCGTGGTATAGTTCTAGGAAAAAGGCTCCGCCCGCATTAACAAGGGGTGCAATTTCCTTCTCCTCGAATTTGCTATCGTAGGCACCATTGATGCAGTAGTCGATTTCTTCCTGTGAATAATCATCAAAGAAGCTACCAATTACCTTGCGTGCAATTTCCTGATATGACTTGCCAATCATTTCTTCTATTTTGAAAGGAAGGGTCGGAATGGTGGTGGGAACATAAAGTCCCTTATCCTCTGATATTCCCTGGATAATTGCCTGTGCTCCTGTTAATTCTCTTTCGCTTCCTCGTGTGCTTTTGTACTTCATCATTGATTTTTTCCTCGCTTCATTCTTTAATGTTATGTAAATTTCCGCATGGTGCAAATTTTTTTACTTGTACGGAATTTTGTACTAGACAATAATTAAGTTTAAGTATATAATAAACCGAGTGAGATTTCAACAAGAAAACTAAATATGTCGCCTTGGTCAAGTGGTCAAGACGTAGCCCTCTCACGGCTGAATCAGGGGTTCGACTCCCCTAGGCGATACCAAAGAAAAGACATCCCAATGGGATGTCTTTTTCGTTGGGAGTGCATAGAATGGTAGGGAGTCGAACCCGTAAGGGCAGAGCCGTAAGCGAAACGATGCGGTGCATCGCTGAGCAGGCTCTGGTTCAAACCGACCGAACGGGGAGGTGCAGAGCAAAATTTTTCTCACCAATCACCCCATTCTATGGTAAAATAGTAACGATAGTATGTCGCAAAAATAATACACCAACGAGGTAGCCAATGAACATTGAACAAACCAGAGATTTTTTCAAGGATTTAATAGACGAAGCCGCAGTATGCGTATACGTTTCGGATGCGGATACATACGATGCCATATATTGCAACAATGCGTTGCTCAAAACAATGGGGCTTACTGCAGAGCAAGCCTACGGCATGAAGTGCTACGAACTGATGGAAGGAAGAACATCCCCTTGCGAGGGATGCAATAAGGCAGACAAAATCGGTAGATACACAGAGTCTGTCTATTTTTGCAAGCCAGTAGAGAAGCACTTTAGAGTTAAGAGCACCCTAGTACAGACTCAAGGAAGAGAATTGTACGTTGTATATCTTACAGACATCACCACCCTTATAGATACCAACAGAGACATGACCAACATGACCCAGAGACTTCAGGCCATAATGAATACCGTGCCTGGAGGCATTGCAATTCACGAAATTAAGGATGGCAAGGGTATTAGCCTGTACAGTAATGACGCAATGATGACATTGACCGGCTATTCTCAGGATGAGTACAACAGGATTGTGGGTGAGGACACCTTACAGCTTGTATTTGAGGAAGACCTTCCGATGATAAGAGATGTATTGAGAAGTGCAATACAAGATGGAACCAATATAGACGTCGTTTATAGAATAAAGAATAAACAGACAGGCTATCGCTGGGTTCACTCCTATTCAACACAGATAAAAAACGAAAATGAAAATCCAGCCTTTTATGCTATGTACGTTGATATCACAGAAGAAAAACAGCGACAGATCGAAGTCAAAACCCAGCAGGAAAAGATCCAAATGGTGCTGGATAGGATGGATGTATTCGTATGGGAATATGATATCATCAGCGATACATACCATGTTGATAGCGAAGAACAAAGAACAGTGGAAACATCATTTGCTAGAGAACCATTCAATAAAGAGCTTTTGAGTCCTGCATCAGTCATTGCATACGACGAAATAATAAAGAAGATAAGGGACGGCGAACGATATGCCGAGTGCGAGGTAGAATTTTTTAGCAAGGTATATAATAAATATAGATGGTATAGCATCAAATATTCGACCATATTTGATGAAGATGACAAGCCTGTCAAAGCAGTAGGAATGAGTACATGCCTTGACGAATACAAGGCACTGGAACAGAGATATAACGAAGAAATAGAAAATAGAAGGCAGATCAATCGTGATTGCGTCGTTTCAGTTAAGGTTAATATAACCAAGGGAATAGTAGAGGATTGCCTAGCATTCCGCGAGGAACTTGAACCATTATGCCAATATACCAATGCCAACGACCTGTTCAATGTAATTTTCAAATACATCGTAAGTGAAAAAGACAGAGAAGAGGCTAAGAAGATATTTAGCCTGGAAGGCCTAATGGAAAACTATAATCAAGGCAAGCTCCAGCTGACAATCGAATACAGAACTCGCATGCCAAACGGAGAATCCTATTGGCTTACAACGTCAATCAATATATTAGAAGAACCAGAAACAGGAGATATCGTATATTTTTCATATACATATGACGTCACTCGACGTAAGATAATTGAGCTCATAATGGAGCAAATTATGGATAGCGAATATGAGTTTTTTGGGGTTCTCAATGTACAAAGAAATATATTGACAATATTCCAAGCAGAGATAGGGGTATACGGCGTTGAGGATGGATATGCACTTGATTTCGATGCCTTCGTTCCAGAGGCTACTGCAGCGGTAGTTATAAAAGAAGAGCTTGATGAGGCTATCAAGGCCCTATGCCGTGAGACTCTACTTGCGCAAATGGATAAGACCGGCACATATACCTGTGCTTTTGATACATATGGCACTGATAAAACAGTAGGCCGTAAGAAGTGGAAATTTGCATACCTTGATGAGACCAAGGCATTCATTACAGTAAGCATCAGTGATATAACAGATACATATAGATTAGAGCTCGAACAGATAGCCCAGATGGAGGGAATGCTAAGGCTAGAAAAGAAAGCCAACGCAGCCAAGACCATGTTCCTTTCCAACATGAGCCATGACATGAGAACACCTATGAGTGCAATCATAGGGCTGTCCAGCAAGGAGTTTTGGGATCAGTCCAGTGACAAGGAAATGCAGGACTATTTACAAAAGATTAATTCATCTGCAGAATATTTGCTGTCACTAATTAATGATGTACTTGATATGAGCAAGATAGAGAGCAACAAATTTGAGCTTAAGTTGAAGCCAGTTAATCCAAGGAGACTCATTGTCGATATCGCCTCACTTGTAGACCAGCAGCGAATAAAGAAGAATATCTCAATCAACTTTGACATCTGTGACTTTGACCCAAGATATGACCTTGTGGTTGATGAGGTAAGACTAAAACAGATATTTATTAACATAATTTCCAACTCCATTAAGTTCACAGATATTGGTGGCAAAATCGAGGTTAAGATCGACAAGCTAGCAGTGAGTCCAAGCACAGCCAAGCTGAGAGTTGCAATTACAGACAATGGTATAGGTATGAGCGAAGAGTTCCTGCCTAAGCTTTTCGCACCCTTTGAGCAAGAAGACCATTCATACAAGCAGGGTGCCGAGACAGGCACAGGCCTTGGCATGTCTATAGTCAAGAAAATCGTAGACGAGATGGGCGGAGACATTAAAGTAAACAGCAAGCAGGGCGTAGGGACACAGTTTGTCATAACCTTGACAGTGCCAATCCAGCTGAGAGAAGAAGAAATAGTTAGCACGGGCCATGGCGAATTGCCGGGGACCAATAGCAATCCAAATGTTCTCCTTGCAGAGGACAGCCCTATCAATGCCGAGGTAGTAAAGAAAATCCTAGGCAAGCAGGGCTATAAGGTGGATGTTGCAGAGAATGGCAGAAGATGCGTGGAGTTATTCGAAGGTCACGAGCCATATTATTACGGTTTAATTCTGATGGATGTTAGAATGCCAGAGATGGACGGCCTCGAGGCAACCAGAACCATAAGGAATTCTGACCGCAAGGACGGTAGAAACATTCCAATAGTTGCCCTCACCGCCAATGTAATGGTGGATGATATCGACATGACCATAGAGGTTGGCATGAACGAATACCTAAGCAAGCCAATAGATCCAAGCAAGCTAGTAGAAACAGTAAAAAAATATCAGAATCGGGAGTAGCAAATGGCAATATCCGAAATACTGACAGCCTTGATGAAGATTTTCATTATCATCATACCAGGCTACATACTATCAAAAAAGAAGATACTAAACGACGACCAAGCCAAGGGCATTTCATCAATAGTATTGAATGTAACATGGCCCTGCCTTGTTGTGGCATCACTTCAAATGCCCTTCAGCGAGGAGCTGCTCGTAAATAGCGGATATATTATTGTTGCCATAACCATAATATTCTTTGCTGCTTATCTAATTAGCACATTGACCTGCAAGGCCATAAAGATGAACAAACAAAAGGCATATCTCTTCACATTCATGCTCCTATTCAGCAACACCGGATTCATGGGAATACCCGTTGCAGGAGCACTTTACGGCAGCGAAGGAATATTCTATGCGGCCCTGAGAGATTCACTGGGGGATATATTCGTATTCACCATCGGAATGATGCTTATAAGGAAGTCCACCGCAGCAGAAAAGGCACACATGAACCCTAAGGAGCTTCTTACTCCTGGGTTCTTCAGTATAGTCATAGGGATAGCACTATTCCTTCTGAACATTGAGCTACCCAATTTCATTGGCGATAGCCTTGATATTATCGGATCAGCCACAACACCACTTGCCATGCTAATTATTGGACTGCAGCTGGGTAAGGTCAACTTCAAGGAGCTCCTTGGCGACGGCAAGCTATACCTGCTCTCAGCCCTCAAGCTGATTGCCATGCCGACATTGATTTTGCTTGCACTGCACTTTATTATAGGAGACCTATCACTCTTCCTCAAGCTCATAATCCTAGAGGAAGCAATGCCAGTTGCCACCTGCACCGTAATCTTCACAGAGCAGTATAACGGCGACGCCAACTTCGCGGCCAAGGGAGTATTACTCTCCACCGTGCTTTCAATAATAACAATTCCAATATTCGCAATACTAATTGAGATGCTATAGAGCCGCTATAGAGCTACAGCGATGCTACTGGGATACAAGCGGTATATTTAGGGAGGCTTTTATTCTTAAAAGAAGGAGAAAAAATGTTAGCAAACAAAAAACGAAAAAAACATAGATTCTTAACATTCATCATAATAGTCATAATTCTCGGGGTGGTATGGTGGATTAATACCTTCATGCTTACGACAACGGAGGTAACAATAGAGGATAATGAAATCCATGATGACATTACAATAGTTCAGCTGACGGACCTTCACGGGTCAACCTTTGGCAGGGACAACAAGGCACTTATTAGGCGTGTGGAAAAGGCAGAGCCTGATATTGTGGTAGTCACAGGTGACATGTATTCAGCAGGCTCGGAACGTGGTAGGGAGGTTGCAGTCAATCTTCTTGGCAAACTTGCGGAGAAATATCCCGTATACGCAATCAACGGCGAGCACGATAACGACAACCATTACTTTGAGATGCTTGAAAACGTGGGAGTAGATGTCCTTGAGTACGAAAGCCGGGATATCAATATAG
>DATESI010000190.1:0-3499 GCA_035270905.1 Anaerovoracaceae bacterium | reverse complement strand
GAGTATGATGATGAAAAAATAATATATAAAAATAGAATCCTTAGAACTGCTAAGACCTTTTATTATAAGGATGCCAAATCCGTTATCTTTGACAAGCGAGGCATTAAGTTCTATGCCAATGAGCAGGATTTGATCGATAAGAAAAAGCCTTTATTCTATATACCATTTTTCAGAGATGGCAAGATCGAAGCGATTCCAGCTAACAACTTCTTTATAAAGATGCAGGCTAGAGAAAAGGAAATCAACAACCACGAAGAATTCAGTGTATATAAGGTGTTCCAAGTTTTGCCGGGTTATGGACGCAAATGGAAATATCTCGCATTCGCATATGCATGCTTGACACTACTAGTTGCAATGAACTGTGCTAAACCATTGTCCGTAATAATCGGCCTGGTTGCAACCTTTGGATGATATTAAAACAAAAATGCACTTCTTTATGGGAAGTGCATTTTGACTACTCAGTATCTTTACTGTTGTCCTTGTCATCCTTTTTAATTGTATCACTTATTGGTTTGGCAACTGCCTTGGCACCGCTAACTATTGTATCAAATGCATCTGCCTGTCCATCGACCACCTTATATGCTTGTTCCTTGATGGCTTGCTTCTTCTCATATTCTTTCTTGGACTTAGCCATTATGTTATCCAGCATAGAAGTATTGTTCTTGAGAACATATACAAAGGACGCTACGATTATTGCCAGACCAATTATAATTTTAATTTTATCCATATTGTGTACTCCCTTCGGCACATTAATTGCTATATAATAGATATATAATAGTCACAAACTCAAATAAAAGTCAAGAGGTAAAATAAATGGAACTAAATCAAAAACTATATGAAAAAATTAAAGCTTTGGTAGATGAAGCTACCAAGAGTAGCATAGAAATTAGGCATCAAATTCACTCCTGCCCCGAGCTAAGTGGACAGGAAATCGAAACCTCTAAGCTCATCCAAGGTGAACTCGACAAGCTTAATATTGCATACGATAACCACGTATTCGGACATGGTGTCTCCGCTATAATCGACGGTCACGACAAGACTAAAGCCATTGGAATTCGTGCGGACATTGATGCACTACCTTTGGATGAACAGGTTGATGTACCTTACAAATCAAAGAACCCCGGCGTTATGCACGCTTGCGGTCATGACATTCATACCTCTGTTCTTTTGGGAACCGCCAAGGTGTTAAATGCATTAAAATCCGATTTGCCTTACTCTGTGCGTTTAATATTCGAACCCGCTGAGGAAACCACAGGTGGAGCGAAACAGATGATTGATGCCGGATGTCTTGATAATCCTAAGGTCACCGATGTTGTTGGCCTTCATATAGAACCCAACATTGATGCTGGCAAGGTGGAATTTATTCCGGGATCAATGAACGCCGCATCCACTGAATTTACAGTAACAGTCCATGGCAAGTCATGTCACGGTGCACATCCATACAAGGGAATAGATCCTCTAGTCCCTGCATGCAACATGGTTACTTCTTTGCAATCAATCATCACCAGGAGACTCCATCCTGCAGATGCAGCTCTTATAACTGTCGGTGTATTCAACAGTGGCATGAAGAGCAATATCATACCAAACGAAACAACCTTCTCTGGAATAATTAGAGTTCTGGACATGGAAAAACGTGATTTCATCAAGTCCGAGCTTGCAAGACTATGCAAAGGAATTGCAGAGAGCGCCGGTGCGACATGCGATGTAAGTTTTCGTGATAGCTACCCTGTTCTCATAAACAATTCTTCCCTTCTAACAGTTGCAAAAGCTGCTTGTGAGCAGGCAATAGGTGCGGAAAATGTTCTTGTCAACCCGAGGGCTAGCCTTGGAGCTGATGACTTCGCCTATTTTTGCCACGATGGAAGAAGGGCTATATATTATAACATTGGATGCCATAAGCCTGGTGATCCAAAGGAATATGCTCTCCATAACTCAGAGCTTAATCCTGACGAGGATTGTATTAAAGTTGGAATAATAACTGAAGTTGTTTCGGTTCTATCAATTATGGGAGAGACCGTTAAGTAAGGCTATGATATATTATGCCGGGTGAGGTGATATTAGATAATGAAAAAGAATTTAGATATTAGAGATACAAAAGTAGAAATAGATTTGGGCGTGCTTGCTGGCAATATGCGAATGATTAAGGATATGGTTGGTGACAGTGTCAACCTTATGGCTGTAGTCAAGGCTAACGGCTACGGTCATGGGGCCCTTGAGATTGCCGAAACCCTTATGAATAACGGTGCCTCCTATCTTGCAGTTGCAACCTTGTCGGAGGCTATGGAGATTAGGGAGAAATTCTCCGATTATCCAATTCTAATTATGGGCCATACTCCTGACAAGTATCTTCATTTTGTGGCTGAGAATAATATTACACCTACCATTTTTACATTGGAGCAGGCCCAAAAATTGAATGAGCTTGGCACCAGGCTGGGGAAAGTTCTTAATGTCCACATAAAGATAGATACAGGCTTTCATAGGCTTGGGTTTGATGCAAATTCTATGGATGAAACCTTGCAGGATATAAAAAATATATCCAAGCTTCCTATGGTTAAGCCCGAGGGCATCTTTTCACACCTAGCTCTTGTCAACGATGAGGAAAACACCAAACAGTTCAATCTATTCATGGATGTTATCCACTCTCTTGGGGCAGAAGGTATTAGCTTCCAATACATTCACATCGCAGATAGTATCGCCACCGTGGATTACCCACAGTACAGACTCAATATGGTCCGCGTAGGTGCTCTTATATATGGCATGCGGGGCTTCCATGTTGGATTCGTACCCGTCGAACAAATCATGACCTTCAAGACTGCTGTTTCTCAGCTTCATAATATTAAGAAGGGGGAAGGCGTAAGCTATGACTATCTCTGGAAGGCTCCACGCGATTCAATAATTGCAACCCTGCCATTTGGATATGCAGACGGCTACCCTCGCAATATGAGAGGCAAGGGATACGTAACAATAAAAGGCATCAAATGCCCTCTGGTAGGGGTTCTGTGCATGGATCAATGCATGGCTGACGTTACTGATGTGCCAGGGGTAATGGTTGGAACCGAAGCTATAATATATGGCATGGGTAAAAACGAGATGACCATTGCCGAGGCTGCTGAACTAGCCGAAACCAACAAGAACGACATTATTGCAAGAATTACCCCTAGACCACCTAGAATATATAAATAATTGCCAAAACAAGCCCCTTCTTAATTCATAGGGCGGGGTTTAGTTCATCAAAATGCCCTTGGCTTCCCAAGGGCATTTGGTCTATCATATTATAATCTATTCCTTGATATCATATTCCTTTAGTTTGGCATAGAACACAGACTTAGATAGTCCAAGCTCTTCCATTGCCAGTTTCTTATCGTTACCACAGCTTTTGATTGTTTCGGTGATAATCTTCTTTTCCTCGTTTTTCATCATATCCCTAAGATTTCTTCTGCTACTTTCGGATGGAATGCTAATATGTTCGGAATAGATGATATAGTCATCACAAAACAGT
>DATESI010000189.1:0-4214 GCA_035270905.1 Anaerovoracaceae bacterium | reverse complement strand
CACCTAGTCCATTCATTCTGATTCTCAACTGCAGGTATTCTGCTTTAAATCTTTCTTTGTAATCTGTACTATTCATCATTTCTACTGTTTCACATAAATTCATAATATTTCCTCCTTGTTTTTTATTACCACTCTACTGATACATTCGCCGGGTACTGCTCTTGTAGCAACTCATACCCTAGCATGATTGTTTCGATTACCGTCTTTACTTCCTGCCATGTTTCCCTTGTGCCCTTTACACTAATAACAAAGCCTCCGTCATATTCCTTCGTGTCAAATTCCTCTGTGTCCATGTTAGCCAAGGCATTAAGTAGTGTGTAAGTTAAGATTGAACATGAGGCACATACTATGTCATTACCTGGGTTATATTCTGAATGTCCTTCTATATTGATGGTATACTTGCCCCTGTCATTCTCACATCTGATAGTAGTCATGGTTCCTCCTAACTTGGCATAGCAGTGTTAGCAGCTCTCTCCTGTGCCTTTGTTGCTGTGTTACCCTGTGACACCTTAACAGCCATTCCTAGTGGATTAGTGTCTACTGAACTTCCCATTGTCTGCTGTTGTGGTACTTCCATGCCTAACTGCTGTGCTATTGTAGCCGCCATATTTGTACCGTTTTGAGCGTCAATAATCTGTGCCATGGGAATCATCTGCTGTAATAAGCTGTATAGTTGAGAGTTTTCAGATATCTTCTTGATCACTGCATCTTTGCCCTCAAAATCCATCATGTCTAGGGCCATGAGTGCTTGATCGGATATTTGAGGATTAAAAAATCCAGCGCCATAAAGTTCCTTCGCCAGTTCGTTTTGTGCCACTCGTGAGAATGGGCTTGACTTATGGCTCTTGACTTTTATATCAAATATTGGTCTGCGGAATCCTAAGTCCTCGCCAAAGGCCTGCCCTAATCCCTGTGCTTGTATGTTCTCGTTATTATACTGCATATACCCTGTGGCTCCGTTTTCTCCTACTATCCTAAAGCTTCTAGGCTCGGTATAGAATTGACGGATAAGCTCTATGCAGAGGTATACAATCCTCGTAAATGTGCGATAAGAGGACTTGATCATGTCGCGACTTCCTTTATTTCCTGTCTCCTGTAATGCAGCTATAGCGGATGCAGCTGTAACACCGGATGCTGTGCTTCCTTGTGAGAAGTCTCTATTTTGAGAAGTCTCTTTAAGCTCGTCAATCTTATCTCTAAGGTGCTGAATGATTTGATTATCCAAAGGATTTATCTGCCACTGCTTAAGTCTGGTGTCATCTATTTGCCCAGCCACATTGATAAATGGTTCCTTGTCGTTCATGAGCTGCTCTTTATTAATGTTTAAGCCATCTGATGCAAACCATCTAGGGTTACCGGCTAAGAAAGCATGTTTGATGATTATCTGATTTAACTTGTCGATGTACATCTGACAATCTTTTGCTATATCTATGTACCCGAATCCGCAAGGTGTTCCTTCTTCCGTGAATAAGACATCAAATTCAAAGGGATATAGTCCGTGATCATACCATCCTCTTTCTTTGAATTCGTCCATATTTTCAGAAGCGAATAATACCACTCCATTGCAGAATTTACAGAATTGAAGAACTGTTTTTGCTCCGGCTTCTGTCTGAACAGTCTGCTTGTAATACCAATCAACTACTGCGGATTTAGTTGAGTTGTCTACTGCATCATCATATATGTACTGTCCTACCTCTATACTTGGACCTGTGCCCAATTTGTCAACAAGCTCCGGGTACTCATTTTGTAAGGCCTCGTTCTCTACTAACTCTACGTTAAAAAAGTGTGGCGACTTTTGAAGGTCTTTGATGCCGGGCTCCCAAAATACATTGAGAATATCAATTTGCTTGATATCAATATCCCCTAGTCCGTTTTCAAGCGACTTATTCCAAAACACTCCGTATCCCCCTGTACCCGTCTTAAGCTTGTACCACCAAGTATCAGAATAGGTCTGCTCAAACTCGTTGCGCTCTAGCACACATGGAACAATTGATGTCAACATTTCCGCATCTGACTGGTCGCCTTCCTCTCTTGGGAGAATACTAGGCTCAGGATAGTTGTCCATAGCGTCAGCATGTTTGTTAGCGATAGAGTTAAATAACCATGCAGATGCAGGCTCCGGCTGTGGTGTCTTGCTAACGTCTCTAATCTGTTCCCAGTGTCGCATCTTATACCACTGTTCATTCTCAATAATTCTAGCTTCAAGATTCGCCTTGCCCTCTTTGTATTTTTGCAGGATTTCCAAGGCCTTGGCTATCTCTTTTTCTCCTATCGGTAACTGTTCTGCTACTTCTTTTTTCTTGAATATGTCTTTTAATGCCATATCGTGCCCCCTAACTGTACCATGAGTACCGTGTATTTTTAGTTTCTGTGAACATATCTAGTGGATCATCATAATCCTGCTTGGAATCCTTTGTTGCTCGTGCCTTAATCGGTCTTGACATACAAAAGTACCGTGTCTCGTCTGCGATATGGTCCTCTCCATCTGTGTCTAAGTCCTCAGGTCTTGTGTCGGAATACTGTAATAGTGGAATAGTTCTTATGAATCCCTTGCAATTACTAAACACATACATCATTGGTAATCCCTCTGCATCAAATGCTAGTCTGTAATGCATCTGCATCCACCCAGGAATACGCTTATTGTCTCCGGGATCAAAGTATATTCCGGCTTTAGTTGCTGTCTCATATACTGATTCGCCTCGGCTTGCATCCCATATTGAGGGATCCGCTACACCATATATGTGCTTGCCCTTTAACCAGCGGTGTTCTTGCTCTACCCTGTAAACTTCTTCAAATATTTTATTCGGTGTCCACTTAACACCCTCGTTTGGCTCTTTGGTGCATCCATACATTTCTAGTATCCTGTAGGCCCTACCATCATGATCTATCGCCCACCATCCTACGCTGAAAGGCTTAGAATATCCAAAGTCAAATGAGCGGTGTATAGGCCACTCAGGTGGAATCTCGAACGGATCTATAACATGTGTCCATCTACGTTCTTTACGTGGGTTATCCACATCCAGGTATGGTGTCTTGCGGTCTATGAAGTCCTCAAAGAATTGTCCCTCGAAGATATCCCAATCTCCATATCGCCAAGCCTTTTTTAACTTCTCCGGTAGTGCTTCAAGCTGCTTTATGTAGTCGGGATTCATCTTCATAAGAATATGGTTGTCTGTAACTAGCGATTGTATAAACTCATATTCGTTCGGGTTTTCATCTGGCAGATATTTTCGGTCAATAAATATCCTTTTGATATATGCGTGTCCTTGTCCACCCGGATTCATGGTGTAGTAGATACGTTTCGGGAAGTTGTTAGCACCACGAAGGCAAGCTGTGATTGTTTTCATTTGCCATTCGGATAACTGTGTTGCTTCATCCAAAAATATAATGTCGTACTCTACTCCCTGCAGTCGGCCAAGGTCCTTATCATTATCACAATACATAAACTCTATTACACTATTATTGAAGAATTTCAAAACCTTTTCTTTATCGTTATACCGGGCTATACCTAAGAGGTCTACTCTAAGTTGGTTAATATGGTTGTTAGTGAGCTCCTTATAGGACCGCCTCACTATCAATATGCGGATACCGGAATAATTAAATGATAGTAGCTTTGCTTTTGTCCGTACCGCCCAGCTCTTGCCTCCTCCTCTGGCACCACCAAAGCCGATATGCTTAGTCTTAGCCTCAAAGAATTGCATCTGTTTAGGACTAGGAGGATCTATCTGCATTATCACTCTGCCCACCCCTCAATCTCTCCCTCTAGGGTGACAGTGAAAGTCTTATCGTTATTGTCCTTATCCTCTGCCTGTTTCTTAAGTGCTGCTATACGTGCCTGTTGCTCTTCTGTAGCCATGTTCATGTGTTCAGTTAGCCATTGAAGGGCTTTCATGCGGTCATGAAGTTTTATAGATGCTCCACTCCTGCCTTGTTTAACTTCGCTTATGATTGTTCCGTCTATTTCGTCTGATTCTTTAAAACGTACTGTATTTACTGTCTCTGTAAGAGTTGTTTTCTCCCCTGTATCTTCATCTTTAATCTCTACAGGACCAAATGCACCCATGACAGGTACCTCTTCCCTTCCAAACTCCACATAATCCGTAATGTCTGCAAATGCTATATCCATATACTTTTGAAAGATGTCTTCCGGCTTAAGTAGCTCCCTTGCATAACGTTCTTCTTTTAGTCTGTTTATTTCTTCTTTTACTCCTATA
>DATESI010000188.1:0-2262 GCA_035270905.1 Anaerovoracaceae bacterium | reverse complement strand
CCTGCGAAAAGGTCTACGCATATGGCATCGGGGATGTATTCCATTGCCAGGTTGAAGATGGCTTCCTTCACATTATCCGTGGTTGGCCTAACGTCGTCATTCTTCGGTGTTTCTAGCTTTCTCCCCTTAAAATCTCCAGCTATAATTCTCATCTATATGCTCCTTTAGTAAATAATTTTTCAAGCTTCATATTCTGCAAGACATTTTCCTTTGAAGTCACTCTGAATTTGATGCAGAATTCATAAAGATAGTATACAACATGGAAAAGAGACAGTCAAATATCTCTGACTGCCTCCTTCGTTTTTATCCAATTTTGTTTACTTATTTTCCTGATAACTGTTGTTCAGCCATTTCGACTAGTCTCTTAGTCATATAACCACCAACATAGCCGTTCTGTCTTGCTGTAAGGTTACCCTTATCAGTCTGTTCGTAATTTGATAGGCCAAGTTCGTTAGCAATCTCAACCTTTAGGTTGTTTAATGCAGGTTTTGCACTATCATTCATCTTCTGCTGTAATGTCATAATATTCACCTCCTATTACGCTATTATTTTGAGCGTACATAAGGGTTTATATTCGATGTAATAATTGCATCTCTTGGCTTGTTTTGGCAAGTCTAAAGCTGAAGCTTAATATCCTTGCCGAACATTTTTTCGATTTTGTTTCGCAAAATTTTATTTTCATCATTTGTAAGTGCCGGATCCTCTGTTAGTATTCTTCTTGCCTCATCTCTGGCCTTCTCCAGTATGTCTGCGTGCCTTACAAGGTCGCTCATCTGAAGCTCTGGAAGTCCGTGCTGCCTTGTTCCAAACATTTCTCCTGGGCCTCTTAGCTTAAGGTCTTCTTCTGCTATATCAAATCCGCTGTTATACTTACATAATGTTTCGCTTCGTTTCATGGCAAGTTCAGTTTCGCTGCCGCAAATCAAAAAGCAATAGGATTGCTCCTCACCTCTGCCAACTCTGCCTCTCAGCTGGTGAAGCTGAGCAAGTCCAAACCGCTCGCAGTTTTCGATAACCATTACTGTTGCGTTTGCCACATTGATTCCAACCTCTATAACCACCGTGGAAACCAGCACGTCAATGTCGCCTGCAGCAAAGTCAGCCATAGTATTGTCCTTTTCTTCCTGCTTCATGCTTCCATGAATTAGGGCAACCTTGTTTCCTCGGAATCTTGCTTGCATCTCAAGAAAAAGCTCCCTTGCCGATGCTGCATCTACATTCTCCGATTCCTCAATAAGCGGTGCCACTATGTATGCCTGCCTATGTTTTTTCACCTCACCTGCAACAAAATCATAAATTTTGCCACGGCTACAGCTGTTACCGGCAATGGTCTTAATTGGCTTCCTGCCCACAGGCATGGTGTCGATTGCCGAAATGTCCAAATCCCCATAGAGTATCACTGCTAGGGTTCTTGGAATAGGCGTTGCCGTCATTACCAGGGAATTAACATTCTGCCCTTTTTCTGTAAGTAGGCTTCGCTGATTGACCCCGAATCTATGCTGCTCGTCTGTTATTACAAGTCCCAAATTATCAAAGATAACATTTGGCTGTATCAGTGCATGGGTTCCAACGAGGATTTTGATTTGGCCGCTCACAAGTGCCTCAATAGTATCTCTCTTTTCTGCCGCCTTCATACTGCTACACAGCAGTCCAACTCTAATTCCATATTTTTCAAAATCATTGGTGAGGGTTTCGAAGTGCTGCTTGGCAAGTAGCTCTGTTGGTGCCATCATCACTGCCTGATATCCGTTTCTCACGCAGGAATACATTGCGATTTCGGCAATGGCGGTCTTACCAGAGCCAACATCACCCTGGACCAGTCTGTTCATTGCCTTGGAACTCCCAAGATCATCCCTAATCTGTTCCCAGGTCCTCTCCTGACCCTTTGTGAGGGCGAATGGCAGGTTTTTTATGAATTCTCCACCAAAGTCCTGTTCAAGCTTAATGCCACGCCCCTCCACGTTTTTTGAGTTACGCATAAACATAAGCCCGCTCTGCATTATGAGAAGCTCCTCGAATATGAGTCTGAACTTTCCTTGGAGAACGGCCTGTCCGTTCTTAGGAAAGTGCATATTTTCTATTGCAAACCCTGGGCTGCAAAGTCTGTTCTCCTTGGCAGTTTTCTCCGGTAGCCATTCCCGAAGCTCTGCAATCATTGCCTTGGCCTGAAGCTGATATTTGCGGATTTCATTTTGAGAAATCCCTTCTATTACTCCATACACTGGAAGGATTCCTCTAATATCTCCGCTGTCTCCCTTTTTG
>DATESI010000187.1:0-3328 GCA_035270905.1 Anaerovoracaceae bacterium | reverse complement strand
CCTTGGAATCCTTGCTAAAGTCAATCTTACCGTCAGCCTTGTAAATCATCCCCGCATATGTGGACAAATTATCATCCTGCTTTTCCCGGGTAATATTTCCCGCCTCAATTAGGGGAAGAGTTTCTAGCAGGAGCCTTGCACCCATAATGCTAAGCTCGTCATGCAGCTCTTCGTAATTCTTACGTTCAACAGATGTCTCTACCTTGGCAAGCATGTCGCCTGTGTCTAGGCCTTCAGCCATCTGCATGATTGTTACCCCTGTCTTTTCCTCGCCGTCAACGATTGCACGCTGAATAGGTGATGCGCCTCTAAGTCTTGGAAGCAGCGATGCGTGTACATTGATACACCCGAACCTTGGTAACTCCAAAACCTCTTTGGGAAGTAGCTGTCCGTATGCTACAACCACAGCAATGTCCAGCTGGTATTTTTTCATAGCCTCAAGGAAGACCTCGTTGCCTTTTATTCTTTCAGGCTGCATAACAGGTATTCCAAGCTCGGAAGCTCTTTCCTTCACAGGAGTAAACTGTACTCTCTTGCCTCTGTTTTTGGCCCTATCTGGCTGTGTCACAACGCAAGCAATCTCGTGTCCTGCTTCAGCAAGACCGCTGAGCAGCGGAACTGAGAAATCCGGCGTTCCCATAAAAATTATCTTCATACACTATTTCCTCGTCTTCTATATTATTAGTCTTGTGAGTTATGTGAATTATCAGTCGTGCCTGTTATTCTTAGTCCTCCAGCTCCTCACCGGCTTCTCTGATGTCCCTTGCCTTGTCGATATATAGGACTCCATCGAGATGGTCGTACTCGTGGCACATTACCACAGCATCAAAATCGTAAAAATCATATACCTGCTTCACGCCCTTAAGGTCAAGTGCCTCTATTGTTATGTGCTGCGGTCTATCGACAGTTCCTATCATTCCAGGAACACTGAGGCAGCCCTCGTCACATGTCTGGGTGCCCTCCTGCGCAGTGATAACTGGATTTATCATAAAATAAACTCTATCAGGCTCAGGTTCTGCAACGAACATTCTTCTCATTATTCCAACCTGAGGTGCTGCAATACCTACACCATATTGTGCACGCATTGTTTCCAGCATATCCTGCATTGTCTCTACTATTCTACCTGTGATTTCTGTAACTTCGCGACAGTGCTTACGTAAGATTTCGTCGCCTTCAGTTACAACATTTCTGATTGCCATTTTTACCTCCTAAACTATGCTATATGGATTTACATCGATTATCATTGAGCAGTCCACATCCTTTAGGGTCATGTCCGCTGCAAACGCATCTAAGTAATATATATATTCATTTCGCACGCCCTTTGGACATTTGATGAAAATGTAGTAGCGTGAAATATCTTTTTCCTTGTAAATTGACTGAACTCGTGGTGCGAAGATTTGGTTGCTTCCAGCCACCTGCGTCCTCTGCAAATACTCCTTGCAGGCTTCGGCACATCCAAGGGCAGTATCCTCCTTCTTCGCCATGAAGGAAACAGTTATCAAATCAGTAAATGGTGGGTAATCCATCATCTTTCTAATTTTGATTTCCTTGTCAAAAAACTCCTGATAGCTATGGTTAGCCGCACTAACCAGTGCAAAATTGTCCGGTGTGAAAGACTGAACAATTACTGTTCCTTCCGTGTCGCCTCTCCCTGCACGGCCGGAAACCTGAGTCACAAGCTGGAAGGTTCTCTCACCTGAGCGATAGTCTGGTATATTCAGGGAAACATCTGCAGAGATGACTCCCACCAGTCCCACATTCTTGAAATCAAGACCCTTGGCAACAAGCTGGGTTCCGATAAGAATATCCGTCTTCCCCTTGGAAAAGTTATTGATTATCCTCTCAATTTCACCCTTGTTCCTTGCCGTGTCCAAATCTAGTCTGTCTATCCTAGCATCAGAAAAAAACTCCCCGATGACCTCTTCCACCTTTTCTGTTCCCGAACCAGCAAACTTCATAATTTCGTTGCCACATTCTGGACATGCATCAGGTATCTTAAATCTTCTTCCGCAGTAATGGCAAACCCCCGCATTCTCACTCTTGTGATATGTCAGAGTAATGCCGCAGTCTGGGCATCTAAGAGCCTCGCCGCACTTTTTGCAGGAAATAAAGGTTGAGTACCCTCTCCTGTTAAGAAAGAGTATTATCTGCTTACCCTCCTCCAGATTTTTCTTCACCTCGCCATAAAGCCTGCTACTAAAAATCGAAAGATTGCCCTCCATCATTTCCTTGCGCATATCCACCAAGGTAATCCTAGGCAGTGGAGTTTGGTTATACCTCTCCTTGAGAGTCAATAATTTATATATGCCCTCCTTTGCCCTCTGATATGAAACAACCGAAGGGGTTGCACTTCCCAGAATCAAAACGCCGCTGAAATACATAAGGCGTTTGAGAGCGATGTCAACAGTCTCGTATTTGGGTGACATATCCGACTTATAGGTGGCCTCGTGCTCCTCATCGAGAATTATTACCCCGATATTTTCAAGGGGTGCAAAAACACCAAGTCTAGCTCCAATTACAATCCTTGCCTGACCAGTTCTAATCCGTTGCCACTCATCGAACCGCTCCCTCACCGTCAGCTTGCTGTGAAGAACCGCGATTTCCCCCTTGCCAAACCTAGCAATGAACCTGTCGATTACCTGCTTAGTCAGGGCGATTTCCGGCACCAGCATAATGGCCGTCTTGCCGCACTCAAGTGCCTTGGCAATGGCGTGCATATAAACCTCAGTCTTACCGCTTGAGGTTACCCCATGAATAAGGTAATTCTCCTGAGAATTTTGCTCGATGCTCGAGCAAAGTGTGTTTACTGCCAGCTCCTGCTCGCGGGTTAGGTTTTTGGGTGGTTCGGGTGTCAAATTTAAATCAGTGTAAGGCTCCTTTTCCTTGCCGGCCTTGGGAGCCTTACCTGATGGTATGAAACATTTTAATCCGTCTATATATTTGATTCCATATCGTTTCTTCATCCAAAGAGCTGTGTCCACCATTTCAAGGTTTAGGCTCATATCCGAATCCACTGAATCAATTTTTTTTATTTTGGATGTATCAATACTTGGGGTAACATTGTCCTCCATTACAAAGGCCGTCTTAGGCGTCTTGCCTTGTCCGAAGGAAACCTTTACCTTGCTGCCGACTGTAACCCTATCGGCATCATTTACTCCATAGGTGTATAAGGTGTCCGTATGTCTGCTCTTATTGTCGATGATTACATTTATGTATCTCATGGATTACCTTCACCCTCCGAATAAATTTTCTTTAGTTGCACGCCCCAGCGGCAAACCCAGAGCCGGGCGCCTCGCGCAGGCATGCGCGCTGTGCCTCGGGTAAGCGG
>DATESI010000186.1:0-3072 GCA_035270905.1 Anaerovoracaceae bacterium | reverse complement strand
CTATATGCTTCCGTGGCTCAGTTGGTAGAGCAGCACATTCGTAACGTGCAGGTCGCCGGTTCAAGCCCGGCCGGGAGCTCCATTTTTTTAATAAAAAATGACAAGATGTATCCCAATGATACACTAATAGTTGGCGGGACGTGGCGCAGCTTGGTAGCGCGATTGCTTCGGGAGTAATAGGCCGCAGGTTCAAATCCTGTCGTCCCGACCAAAATGAGAAGAGATACCCCAAAGGGGTGTCTCTTTTCAAATCCTGTCGTCCCGTCTATGCCGTTTTTTAGCTTTCTCGGAAGTTGCACTGATACGATGCAAATGGAAACCTTTATAGAAGATGTGGGAATTTTCACCTCTTCGTGATATAATAGATAGCGATAGCACGGAGGTAGAATAATAGCTGTTACTTATAAAAAATCATTACATTTGTTAATTGATAAAGATATGACTATCGCTACTTTATGGTGTTCAAAGATAAAGAACTCGGTATGGATGGGACTTATACTTTGGACAAGTTTGTTGAAGTGCTGAAAGAATTATAAGGAGGGCTAGCTTTTTGAACAATAAGCCAAACACAAATATTGTCATGTACACCACAGATGATGGCATGACTAAGGTTGAAGCAACCTTTGATAATGATACCGTCTGGCTGTCTATTGACCAGATGGCAGAATTATTTCAAAGGGATAAATCTACTATTTCTCGTCACATAAAAAATGTGTTTGGAGAGGGAGAACTTAGTAGGGATTCAGTTGTTGCAAATTTTGCAACAACTGCCGCAGACGGGAAAACTTATCAAGTTGACTACTATAACCTTGATGTCATCATCTCTGTTGGTTATCGTGTGAAGTCTGTCCGTGGTACACAGTTCCGTATCTGGGCAACAAGTATTTTAAAGGAATACATGAAAAAAGGTTTTGCGATGGACGATGAACGTCTCAAAGGCAATGGTGGTGGTAGCTATTGGAAAGAATTGCTCGACCGTATCAGAGATATCCGTTCTTCTGAAAAAGTGCTTTACAGGCAGGTACTTGACCTTTATGCTACCAGTGTGGATTATAATCCAAACAGTGAAGATTCCGTTCGGTTTTTCAAAATAGTGCAGAATAAGCTTCATTTTGCTGCTCATGGACATACTGCAGCAGAAGTTATATATGAGAGAGCTGACGCAGAAAAGCCATTTATGGGATTAACATCGTTTTCGGGTGAACTTCCTGCATTAAAGGACATCAGTATTGCGAAGAATTATTTGCAGGAAAGTGAATTGCGTGTACTGAATAATCTTGTATCCGGTTATTTCGATTTGGCTGAAATCAATGCCATCGAACATAAGCCGATGTATATGAGCGATTATGTGCAGCAACTTGATTCCGTTCTTTCTTCCGGTAACAGGCAGTTACTCCAAACCAAAGGGACTGTCAGCCATAAACAGGCTGTGGAAAAGGCGAAGACTGAGTACCGCAAATACCAAGAAAAGACTATTGCTCCCGTAGAACAGGTATACTTGGATAGTATCAAAACTCTTGAAAAAGAAGCCAAGAAAAAATCCAGAGAATAGAAATGAATTATGGATTTCTGCATCCAATGTATAAAAAATGTGTAAAACGCTTGTAAGTGGCATAGAAATATTTCTTCACAATTCATGGAGGTCTGCTCCTATTTGCATAGATGACAGAAATAATTGCAGTTTAGGCATAATTGTATTATACTGTGATACAACAGCAAAGGAGGTTTCACCATGGATATAAGAGTCTTGAGATATTTCCTAACGGTAGTTAGAGAAGAAAACATATAAAGGCGGCAGAAGTGCTTTTTATCACTCAGCCCACTCTCAGCAGACAGCTTCAGGAACTCGAGAAGGAACTGGACACCAAGCTATTCATTCGAGGAAAGAATAAAATCACCCTGACAGACTCCGGTATGCTGCTTCGCCGTCGTGCAGAGGAACTGGTGGAGCTGGCAGACAAGACCGAACGAGAGTTTCACTATAAGGAAGAAAACATAGCCGGAACCCTTTCCATTGGTTGCGGGGAAACCATGGCAGTCAAAGCATTGTCTGCGACAATTGCCAACTTTGCAAAGGAATACCCAGAGGTTCGCTTTGAAATTTACACGGGGGCGGCAGATCATATAAAAGAAGAGATAGACAGAGGCCTTCTCGATATTGGCTTGCTTATGGAGCCCATCGAAATCGAGAAGTACGAATATATAAGATTAAGGCAAACTGAGCGATGGGGTGTTGTGCTCCATGCGGATAATCCTCTTTGCGGGAAGGACGCGGTGAATGCAGAGGATTTGAAAAATATCCCCCTCATTCTCCCTCGCAGACTTGGTTCCCAAAGCGTGCTTCGCAGCTGGTTTGGTGACAGCTATGAAAATCTAAATGTGGTTGCCACAGGAAATCTGGTTGCAAACTCTGCAAGATTGGTGATGCAAGGCCTCGGCTCCGTCATTACTATTGAAGGCTCCGTGGATATGTACCAAAACCCAAAGCTATGCTTCCGACCACTAGAGCCTGAACTTGGCAACACCTCTGTTTTGGCGTGGAAGAGGTATCAGCCCTTCGGGCAAGCAGCAACCAAATTTATTGAGTTTTGCAAACATGCCCTCAAGGCATAATTAAATATAAACTATAAGCATTTTACATAACAGATTCTTAGACTTATGATGTATGTGTAGTAGGAAAGCAAGGTGAGAACCTTCCAATCCAGACTACACATACATTTTTTATTATAAGGGAGGATTTACATGACACTTCTTGAAGCTAGCAAGCGATTCAACATTGAGGAGGAGAAACTGCAATATTACGAAAAAAATGGACTGTTTGATTGTCATAAGCAGGCCGACGGAACCATTAACTATTGCGACGAAACCCTTGAATATATAAGCTTAATTGATTTACTTTTGAAGGCCGGTTTAGATATGGACAAATTGAAGGTTTATCTAAATGGACTTGGTGATGACAGCATATCCAACGAGGAACAAATCAAAATCTTAATTAAGCAGCGTTACGCATTACTTGACGATATTCATGATAAGGAAAGAATACTCAATCAGTTAGACTACATAATCCATGAA
>DATESI010000185.1:0-2247 GCA_035270905.1 Anaerovoracaceae bacterium | reverse complement strand
AACAAGGGCAATAAGCTTCCTAATTTATATGAATATAAGTTTAGGAGACTGTTTGATTACAAGCCGATTTCGGATGAGGATGCAACTAGAGGTACTGTGGCAATTCCAAGGGTACTCAATATGTATGAGAATTATCCTTTCTGGTTTACATTCTTTACTGAGCTTAAGTTTAGGGTGGTGCTTTCACCGGCTTCCACCAAGAATATATATAATATGGGCATGGAAACAATAGCATCCGATACGGCCTGCTATCCTGCCAAGCTGGTCCATGGCCACATCAAATGGCTCGTTGATGCAGGAGAACAATGGATATTCTATCCTAGCATTAACTATGAAAGACAGGAGGATAAGACTGCTCCTAACCACTACAATTGTCCGATAGTTGCTACATATCCTGAAGTAATAGCCGGCAATATGGATGATATCTTCGAGGACAATATTGTCAAATTTTCTCACCCGTTCCTGCCATTCGACAACGACGGTAGACTACTTGATGCACTGGAAACGGAGCTTAGACCTTTCCATATACACCCTGATGAAATTTTGCGTGCAGCAATTGCAGGGCGTAAGGAAGAAAAGCGTTTCCACAACGACATTAAGAAGCAGGGCGAATATGCCTTGAAGTTTGCAAGAAACAACCACAAGAAATGTGTTGTTTTGTCAGGCAGACCTTATCATCTTGACCCAGAAATCAATCACGGTATCGACAAGGTAATAAGCTCCTTCGATATGGTAGTTTTGACTGAGGATTCAGTTGCACATCTTGCGGATTTCAAGAGGCCTGTAAGAGTTCTTGACCAGTGGATGTACCACTCAAGACTTTACAAGGCAGCAACCTTTGTTGGAACCTGTGACGATGTTGAAATCGTTCAGCTCAACTCATTCGGCTGCGGACTTGACGCAGTTACAACTGATCAGGTTGAAGAAATTTGTAATAACAATAATAAATTATACACAGTATTAAAGATAGACGAAGGCTCCAACCTTGGAGCTGCTAAGATAAGAATCAGATCTCTTAAGGCAGCAATGGAGGAGCGAGAAAAGAATGGTGTTAAGGCACAGCCTTGTAGCGAGCCGTACAAACGCAAGATATTTACCAATGAAATGCGTAGGAATTACAATATCCTTATTCCGCAGATGTCACCCATTCATTTTACCTACATAGAAAAGGCAATCCAGGCCTGCGGTTATAATGCTGTTCTTCTTCCACCAGTGGACAAAAACTCCGTTGAGGAAGGCTTGAAGTACATCAACAATGATGCTTGCTATCCAACAATAGTAACTCTTGGACAGATTATTTCGGCCCTCAAATCAGGTGAATATGACCTTAACAAGACAGCCGTTGCAATGTCTCAGACAGGCGGAGGATGCAGAGCCAGCAATTATGTTTCACTTCTTCGAAAGGCTCTTAAAGACCTTGGAATGGAGCAGATTCCAGTTCTGTCCTTCAACACAGTTGGACTTGAAAAAAACCCAGGCTTCAGCATAACTCCGAAGATGGGTCTTAGGATGATAATTGGAGCAGTATACGGCGATGTGCTCATGAGAGTCCTTTATAGAACTAGACCTTATGAGGTGGAGCCGGGTTCAGCTGAGGCAATCATCAAGAAATGGGATGAGCGAATTATTGAAAACACAATCAACTGTAACCTGTCAACCTTCAAAAAGAACATCAAGGCAATAGTTGAAGAATTTGATAACTTACCTAGGTTAGATATAGAAAAACCAAAGGTTGGAGTCGTAGGAGAAATCCTTGTAAAATATCATCCTAATGCTAACAACGATATCGTTGGAATTATTGAGGCAGAAGGCGGAGAGGCAGTCGTTCTTGATTTAATCGACTTCTTCCTGTATGGAATGTATAGCAAAAAATTCAACTACGAATATCTGTCAGGATCCCATAAGCAGATGATGATCAATCAGGCAGGAATCAAACTTGTAGAATGGTTCAGAAAGCCAGCAAGAGAGGCTCTTCGCGAGAGCAAGAACTTCACTGAGCCATCATACATAGAGGAAACAGCAGAGGAAGCATCCAAGATTATCTCAATTGGTAACCAATGCGGCGAAGGCTGGCTTCTTACAGGAGAAATGGTTGAGCTTATGAATGCAGGAGTCAAGAATATTGCATGTCTGCAGCCATTTGCATGTCTTCCAAATCATGTAACAGGTAAGGGCGTAATGAAGGCCCTTCGTAAATATACAGACGATGCCAATATCGTTGCAATCGACTACGACCCGGGTGCAAGC
>DATESI010000184.1:0-4339 GCA_035270905.1 Anaerovoracaceae bacterium | reverse complement strand
CATATGTAATGCCAGCAGGTAGATGGGGTGCTAGAATGAACAACACTCAGATGGTTGACGTTATGGTTAACGATGGCCTTTGGGATGCATTCAACAACTACCACATGGGTATCACAGCAGAGAACGTTGCTGAGCAGTGGGGATTAACAAGAGAACAGTTAGACGAGTTCGCACTTGCTTCACAGCAGAAGGCAGAAGCTGCAATCAAGGCAGGAAAGTTCAAGGATGAAATCGTTCCTGTAGAAATTCCACAGAGAAAAGGCGATCCAATCGTATTCGACACAGATGAACACCCTAAGTTTGGTTCAACAATCGAAAAAATGGCTAAACTAAAACCAGCTTTCAAGAAGGACGGTATGGTTACAGCTGCTAACGCATCAGGTCTTAACGACGAAGGTGCTGCAGTAGTAGTAATGTCCAAGGAAAAGGCTGACCAATTAGGAATCAAGCCAATGGCAACTATCGCAGGTTATGCATCAGCAGGTGTTGATCCTTCAATCATGGGCGTTGGTCCTATTCCTTCATCAAAGAAGGCATTAGAAAAAGCAGGCATGAGCGTTGCTGACATGGATTTAATCGAAGCTAACGAAGCATTTGCTGCTCAGTCATTAGCTGTAGGCCACGATCTTGGATTTGACACAAGCAAGCTAAATGTTAACGGTGGTGCAATTGCGTTAGGACATCCAATCGGAGCATCCGGATGCAGAATCCTAATCACTTTATTATTCGAAATGCAGAAGAGAGACGCTAAGAAGGGTCTTGCTACTCTTTGCATCGGTGGCGGAATGGGAACTGCTCTAGTAGTAGAAAGAAAATAATTCAGCACTGAGAACATACATAATCAGAGCTCGCATCGTGCGGGCTCTTTTTGTTGATTTTTGAGGCGTTATGGTATATCATTATGATGTACGCATGTGAAAGAGATAATGGTACAATAACAAGAAATATCATGATGCACAAAATCATGACCGGGAGGAAACAAAATGACTGAAGTAGCTTCAAACAATAACTTCATACACAATATTATAGATAAGGATCTGGCGAATCAGAAGTACGGCGATAAGGTGTACACAAGATTCCCGCCGGAGCCTAACGGATATCTTCATATAGGACATGCCAAATCCATATGCCTTAACTTCTCCACAGCAGAGAAATACGGCGGAATGTGCAATCTGAGATATGATGACACTAACCCTGTGAAGGAAGATGTGGAATACGTTGATTCAATCGAAGAGGACGTAAAATGGTTAGGATTCAAATGGGACAAGAGACTCTGGGCATCAGACTACTTCGACAAGATGTACGAGGCGGCGGTTGAGCTAATCAAAAAAGGTAAGGCATACGTTTGCAGTCTTTCCCCTGAGGAAATGAAGGCATATAGAGGAACCTTGACGGAGCCCGGCAAGGAAAGCTCTTGTAGAAGCCATACCGTTGAAGAAAATTTGGCACTTTTCGAGGAAATGAAAGCTGGAAAATTTGCTGATGGAGAAAGAGTTTTGCGTGCCAAAATAGATATGACATCGCCTAACATCAATCTTCGTGACCCTATAATTTATAGAATTGCACATACTACCCACCATAACACAGGTGACAAATGGTGCATTTATCCTATGTATGACTTCGCACATCCAATTGAGGATGCCATAGAAGGAATAACACACTCCATCTGTACATTGGAGTTTGAGGACCATAGACCACTTTACGATTGGGTTATAAGAGAAGTTGGCTGGTGGGAAACACCACCGCAGCAAATCGAATTTGCAAGACTTAACATTACCAACACAGTAATGAGTAAGAGACACCTGAAGGCCTTTGTTGACGAGGGCACCGTAGAGGGTTGGGACGATCCTAGAATGCCGACCATCGCAGGACTTAGACGCAGAGGATATACTCCGGAGGCAATAAGAGATTTTTGCGAGAGAATCGGTGTTGCCAAGGCCAACAGTACAGTAGAAATGTCACTTCTTGAGCATTGCGTGAGAGAAGATTTGAAGAATAAAGTAGCAAGCCGCAATGTTGTTTTTGACCCAATCAAGGTTAGAATTACCAATTATCCTGAAGGTCAGAGCGAGCTTGTAGAAATCGAAAACAATAAGGAAGTTCCGGAGATGGGAAACCGTATGGTTCCATTTTCAAACGAGCTTTATGTTGACGGCGCTGACTTCATGGAGGAGCCTGCCAAAAAATATTTCAGATTGTTCCCAGGCAACGAGGTAAGATTCAAGGGCGCATATTTCATCAGGTGCAACGAGGTAGTTAAGAACCCGGACGGTTCAATCAAGGAACTGCTTTGTACCTATGACCCTGAAACCAAGTGTGGTTCTGGATTCGAAGGACGCAAGGTTAAGGGCACGATACACTTCGTTGATGCCAAAACTGCGGCTCCGATTAAGATTAGAGAATATGGGTATCTTATGGTTGAGGACGAAAATGGGGAATATGTTGTGAACCCAGATTCAGTCAAGACCATCACAGCTTACGCTGAAGGTTCAATCTCAGATGCTAAGCCGGGCGAAAAATTCCAGTTCTTCAGACATGGCTACTATGTAGCAGATTCAAAGCTGACAACAGACAAAGAAAAGGTGTTTAACAGCATTGTTGGGCTTAAGAGCTCTTGGAAATAAAGAATAAGATGGAACCAATGCAAAAGGCGTTGGTTCTGTTTACATAACTCAAGAAGAAAGGAGGACCCTCATGAAAACCAAGGAGATGTTAGATTGTTTAATAAGGAATGACGACAGCGGCATTATTTTCATTGATAAGAATGGAGTTATTGCCAGTATCAACGAAAGGGCCAAAAAAATCGTAGGAATTTCTATTGATAATCAGTACACACATGAAGCCGGACATATAGAGGAGGGCGATATAGTAATTATCGCAGATACTCAGATAGGCGAGGACGATGGCGACCTATGTCCCGAGGACCTAAAACTTATCAATATCGACAATAAGAAGATTAAGAAGGACGACATCTTCATCGGTGTAGGAACCTATAAGTCAGATGATTCCAAGCCAAAATACAAGTTTTCAAGTCGTTCTTCCTTAAGCACAGAATTCAACCTTGAGGAAACATACCTAGGACATGACATTAGGGCATTTATTGATTTCAAAAAGAATATAATCGGTATCGAAGCTGATGGCAAGGCCTTCACGGGAGGATTCATTTCCTCCTACGGTCATATTGTTGTAATTGATGGAGTCACCGGGGAAATCAAATTCTACCAGGACAGAGGATATTCTATTCGTAAGGAATGGATTAAGAGCCTGTTATATGGTAAGGAATTTGAAACCAAGGGTTTCCACAGCGGCAATGATGTTGTGGGCAGAAAGTTTCGAGAGCTCTTCGACGACGCCGAATATTTGGAAAAAAACCTTAGCATCAGCGGGGATAACGACAACTACATCAAGAATGTTATATACGAGGTAAACAAAAGGCCATTGCTCCTTTCCCTATACAGCGTAGCAGGAGAAAAGGGCGAGCTGGCTGGAACCCTAATCAAGATGAGTGAAATCGCTGAGCTTCAAGAAATGCTCTGGGAAAGAAACCAAATAATAACCACAATGGAGACCAAATACAGGGAATTCTTCTTAAGTAAAAAGGATATCCCTGATGACGCATTCGCAGAAGTAATAGGCAATAGCGGCGAAATGCGTGAGGTCAAGCAGCTGGCATACAAGGTTGCACTGCGAAACTGTAACGTAATCATTACTGGAGAAAGCGGTACCGGTAAGTCTCTTCTTGCAAAGGAAATATACAAGGCAGGCGGTTCCGTCGGTCCATTTGTATCAGTTGACTGCAGTACCATCTCACCTAACTTATTCGAAAGTGAAATGTTCGGATATGTGGGCGGTGCCTTCACAGGTGCCAACCCTAAGGGCAAAATCGGATTCTTTGAAAGTGCCAACGGAGGAACCATCTTCCTTGACGAAATCGGAGAAATCCCACTTTCAATACAGGTTAAGCTTCTGAACGTGTTGCAGAATAAGGAAATATATAGAGTTGGAGATACCAAGTCAATTCCTGTTTCGGTGCGTATTATCGCAGCGACTAATAAGAACCTTGAAGAAGAAATCAACAAAGGCAATTTCCGTAAGGACCTGTTCTACAGAATCAATGTATTCTCAATAGAACTGCCACCCCTTAGAAAGTGCAAGGATGATATTTTCTTCCTGACTCAGAATTTCCTCAGCAAGACCTGCGAGGAATACGGACTGGAAAGCAAGATGGTATCCAGTGAGGCACTGATGAAAATTCTTGCCTACGATTGGCCAGGTAACGTAAGGGAGCTGCAGAATGTAATTGAACGTGCGGCACTGTTTTGTGATGACTATATCATCT
>DATESI010000183.1:0-8461 GCA_035270905.1 Anaerovoracaceae bacterium | reverse complement strand
GTCATATATTTAATCATTGTTGCAATTATAGCTGCAGTAATTGTATTTGTAGTCCTCGCCTCTAAGTGGGAGGACCAACCGGAAATCACTAATACATACATAAGCAATAAACTGGAGGCAGCAAGCGAACTCACTTCTGCAAAGATGACATACAACGGATTGGTTCGCTATTCTGATGGAGAAATCGCATTCTTGACAAAGAAAGAATTCACCATGATCTATCGTGCTGATGTAAGAGTGGGAATTGATTTGTCCAAGGTGAAGACCAATGTAACCAACTCCAAAGTTGAAATTGCAGTTCCGCCTATCGAAGTCCTTGATGTATCAGTAGATACGGATTCAATCGAGTATTACGATGAAAAATATGCTCTGTTCAACTGGGAAAGCAAGGATGATGCCTTGGAAGCAATCGAAGCTGCCAAGAAGGATGTTACCGCCAAGGGCGACATGGAAGGCTTAATGACTACGGCCAAAGACCAGATTGACATGCTGCTAAAGGGAATGTTCCAAGACAGCATTGGAGATAGAAGACTGGTAATTAATTACGAAGAGGCAGTCGCCGAAGAATAGCTTTATTAAAAAACATAATGCAAATACAAAAACCTCGCAGGAATTATCTTGCGAGGGTTTATTTTTGGTGATGTACTCTGCGGGAATGCATCTTTTCCCATGCAAAAAGCCCACCGCAATGGGTGGGCTTTGGGTTTGAAACTCGTATTGATTGGCATGATTGCCACCGAATATCTCGCAGACGATTAACGCTTTGAGAACTGGCTTGCTCTTCTTGCCTTCTTTAATCCGTACTTCTTTCTTTCCTTCATTCTTGGGTCTCTAGTTAAGAATCCTGCTGACTTAAGTAATGCTCTGTAAGCTTCCTTATCAGCTACGCATAAAGCTCTTGAAATTCCGTGTCTCAATGCACCAGCCTGGCCTGTGAATCCACCACCTGTTACAGTAGCGATAACATCAAACTTGCCTTCGCATCCAGCGATTTCAAAAGGTCTCTTTACTTCTCTCTTAACGATTTCCATTCCGAAGTAATCTTCTATGTCCTTTTTGTTAACAGTAATCTTTCCAGTTCCAGGGATTAATCTAACTCTAGCTACTGAAGATTTTCTTCTACCTGTACCTTGGTATTGTAATTTTGCCATTGTTTATTCCTCCCTTTCCCTAAAAATTCCATACTTCTGGCTTCTGAGCTGTATGTGCATGCTCAGGTCCAGCGTATACTTTTAACTTCTTGAACATTTGTCTACCTAATTTGCCATCAGGAAGCATGCCTTTAACTGCATGTCTGATGATTTCTTCAGGCTTTCTGTCCTGTAATTTTTCGAAAGTAAGCTCTCTTAAGCCACCTGGATAACCAGTGTGTCTCTTGTAGATCTTTTCTTTTCTCTTCTTACCTGTTACTGCAACCTTTTCTGCATTGATTACGATTACGTAGTCGCCACAGTCAACGTGCGGTGTGTAAGTTGGTTTTTTCTTACCTCTAAGGATTGATGCAACTTCTGATGCAAGTCTACCTAATGTTTTACCATCGGCATCGATTACATACCATTTGCGTTCAACCTCAGCCGGTTTTGCGATAAATGATTTCATTTCATTTCCTTTCTACCTACTGGGATCTCGCAAAAAGATCTTGTTCGGCGCTGTCTACTGGGATTGCCAGAATTGGTCAATCTGTTTCGACATTACTAAATTTTATTAGTTTGCAGGTTCCCGGACGGATTCCCATCCTGCCTGCTATGCCTGTTAGCCTTGGCAAGCCATAGACGCAAGCACAACTATTATATAGCACTTTGTCCGCAAAATCAACACTTTTTTATGCGTGTTTGATATCCGTAAACTCTGAAATTTCTCTGTTTATGGTGCAAAGGTCATCCAAGGAAAGGTCGTGCAGGTTTTCGTGGCCTGTAATCCTAGCAAAGGTTGCAAGCTCTGCGAAGGATACCTTGAGGAAATTGCCTACACGCTGGGCTGCTGCATCCCCCTTGAGTCTTTCTCTAAGCTCAGGGTCTTGGGTTGCAATTCCCACAGGGCAAAGTCCGCTGCCGCAGATTCTGTACTGCTGGCATGCCGCCGCAATCAAAGCTGAGGAAGCCACTGCCACCGCATCTGCACCCATGGCGATAGCCTTTGCGAAGTCTGCCGAAACTCTTAGGCCTCCCGTAATAATCAAATCAATGTCTGACCCTAGGGAGTCGAGATACTTTCTCGCTCTTGACAGGGCATAAACCGTAGGAACGGAGGTTGCCTCACGAAGGAAGTACGGGCTGGAGCCTGTTGCTCCGCCTCTGCCATCTATTGTAATGAAGTCGGGCTCTGCAAATACGCAGTGCTCAAGGTCCGCCTCAAGGCGACCTGCGGCAATCTTAATTCCGATTGGCCTGCCCTCGGATTCATCTCTAAGCTTGGTCACTAGTGCCTTCAAATCCTCTTTGGATTTGATATTAGGGAACTTGGAAGGACTTTGAACATCCTTACCCTGCTCCTTATCTCTGATAGCCGCGATTTCTGCTGTAACCTTTTCTCCTGGAAGGTGTCCGCCCATGCCAGGCTTGGTCCCCTGCCCGATTTTTATTTCTATTGCGTCGGAGGTTTTGAGGTTCTCAGGTGTTACGCTGTAAAGGTTAGGCACATATTCAAAGATGTATTTATATGCGGAGGCTTTTTCCTCTGGCAAAATTCCACCTTCTCCGCTACACATTGCCGTGCCTGCCATAGCACTGCCCTTAGCTAGGGCTACCTTGGTCTCTGCAGAAAGTGCCCCAAAGGACATGTGTGAAATGTACACGGGCCCCTCAAGAACCATAGGCTTCTTGGCATGCTTGCCGATTACTGTTGTCATGTTTACTGCATCGCCATCGTCAAGTGGTGCTGGGTTTAGCTGTGCACCTAGAAGCAGAATGTCATCCCAGTTTGGCATTGGCATCTTGGTGCTCATTGCCCCATGAAGGGATTCACCTGTTACGGCCATCTCATGGATTTCTTCCATGTATCTGCAGCTTTCGTCGTGCCTTATATATTGGGTGTCATACGCCAATTCATTGTTTGTTGCAGCCTTGTCGGTTCTAACCTCTTCAGCCGAGCCCTCTTCTTCTACAAGAACGAACATGCTTGGGGGTTGCTTGCAAAGTGGGCACTCCTTCAAATCCTCGAATTTCATGCCTTCCTGCTCTTCATCAAAAATATATCCACACGCCATGCATTTATATTTAGCCATTTTTTAATCCTCCTTTACTACTTAATTTCTCTTTATTACTTTAACTTGTTATTTCGAATAGTATACCATGATTTGCGAATAAAATATACAAAAATAGGGTCCTGCATCTTGATTTCCAATGCAAAACCCTACTTGTATTCTAGTCTTTATTTGATTACTACCTTGTGGAATTTTTTCTTGCCCTTCTGGATAAGAAGCTCGCCATCCTTGAACATGTCGGCTGTTATGGACATCTTAGGGTTTGAAACCTTTTCTCCGTTAACGCTCAGGCCGCCCTGCTCTATGGTTCTGAAGCCTTCGCCGTTTGATGGCACTAGACCCAGCTCCTTGATTAGTGCAACTAGTCCCTTGCCTTCGCCGCCAAAGTCTGCAGCTGCATACTCTGTGGTTGGAATATTCTCAAGGCTACCGCCACCGCCGAATGCTGCACGTGCACCATCAAGTGCCTTCTGTGCCTCTTCTTCGCCGTGAACAAGCTTGGTTACTTCGAAAGCCAGGATTTCCTTAGCCTTGTTTATCTCTGCACCCTCTAGGGATGAAAGTCTCTTGACCTCTTCCATAGGAAGGAATGTTAACATTCTTAGGCATTTCTCAACATCTGCGTCGGCAACATTTCTCCAATATTGGAAGAACTCGTAAGGGCTTGTCTTCTCTGGGCTTAGCCATAATGCACCCTTCTGAGTTTTGCCCATCTTCTTACCTTCTGAGTTAGTAAGCAGTGAGAAAGTCATGCCGTAAACGTCTTTGCCTACTTTCTTTCTTGTAAGCTCAACGCCTCCGATGATGTTGGACCACTGGTCATTGCCGCCAAACTGCAGCTTAACGCCGAAGTCACGAGCCATAACCATGAAATCGTAGGACTGCATAAGCATGTAGTTTAACTCGAAGAAGGTTAGTCCTCCTTCACGCTCCATTCTCTGTTTGAAACACTCTGCACGAAGCATGGTGTTTACATTGAAGCATGAGCCAACCTCTCTTACGAAGTCAACATAGTTAAGCGGTCTAAGCCATCTTGCATTGTTAACAGAAACTGCTTTGCCCGGTTCCGGTGTTTTGTTTTCGTGTCCCGGAGTGTAAACTCCATCGTTGCCAACATATTCCCACTCTTCATCGAAGTCGATGAACTTGTCAAAAAGCTTCTTGAATTCATTGCAGTTATGCTCTATAGTATCAACGGTCATCACCTGACGCATGTCGGTTCTGCCCGAAGGGTCGCCAACCATGCCGGTGCCGCCACCAATCAAAACTACCGGTGTGTGACCATACTTCTGCATGTACATCATAATGATTACTTGCATAAAGTGTCCTACATGCAAGCAATCGGCAGTTGGGTCAAATCCGATATAGAATTTAACTTTTTCGTTCTTGAGAAGCTTCTGGATTTCTTCATCATTAGTAGTCTGCTCGATGAAGCCACGCTCTCTCAAGACATCATAAACATTGTCGTATTTACTTACGTTATCCGGTATAAAATTCATTTCAATATCCTCTTTCTATTTAATAAAGTCTTGCAAGCCATAAGGCGCAGGGAACGATTGCAAACCAAAGGCGCTGGTAAGGTTTGCAAGCCATAAGGCGCAGAGAAATTTTCTTTCCTTCGTAATAAGGACGCCGAATTTTTCGTTCAGGGCAAGGAATCAAGAGAGTTCGGAGCGGAACGTACATATGGTACGTGAGCACCGGACGATTGCAGATGACACAGCCATGGGCGAAAAAGGCAAGTCCTTCTATTTAGTTCCGTAAAGCCTGTCCCCAGCATCACCCAATCCCGGTACAATGTACGCATTCTCGTTTAGGTGGTCGTCCTTAGATGCGATATAAATATCAACATCTGGATGTGCCTTCTGAAGTGCATCGATTCCTTCTGGTGCTGCGATTAGGCACATGAAGGTAATGTCTTTGCCGCCTCTTGCCTTAACGGAGTTAATTGCATCTACTGCACTTCCGCCTGTTGCAAGCATTGGGTCAACTACGAAAACCTTGCGCTTCTCGATGTCCTTTGGAAGCTTGCAATAATACTCTACTGGTTTGTGAGTATCAGGGTCTCTGTATAAGCCGATAAATCCGACCTTAGCATTAGGCACTAGGGTGAAAATTCCATCTACGAAACCAAGTCCTGCTCTTAGGATTGGAACAATTGCGATGTCCTCACCATCAAGCATATTAACCTTAGTCTTGCATATTGGTGTTTCGATTTCAACTTCCTTGAGCGGAAGATCTCTAGTTGCTTCGAATGTCATGAGAGTAATTACCTCTCTGGCAAGCTCTCTAAAATCCTTAGTCGTAGTCTCTGTCTGTCTCATAATTGAAACCTTGTGCTGAATTAGCGGATGATCAAATACATATACTTTACCCATATTTTCTACCTCCATGAGTTTTTACATTTATATAAAAATTATTATTAACAAATTTACGTGCGTCAAAAAGCTAGACGCAGGCAAAATTAACAAGTCTCTATCATGTCTATTCGACGCTGGTGACGCCCACCTTCGAATTCACTATCAAGCCATCCATCCACAATCTTGATTGCAATATCTGGCTCTGTGATTCTGCCGCCCAGTGCAAGCATATTGGCGTTGTTGTGCTTCCTTGCAAGCTCAGCCATTTCTACACTTGTGCAAAGTGCGCATCTGATGCCCTTCACCTTGTTGGCAGCAATAGAAATTCCTATGCCCGAGCCGCAGCAAACGATTCCCAGCTCAGCCTTGCCAGCAGCAACTGCCTCTGCACATGCCTTGCCGTAAACGGGATAGTCCACCGATTCCTCTGAATCAGTTCCAAGGTCCACAACCTTGATGCCTCTTTGAATCAAGTGCTCCTTGACGATCTGTTTAAGTGCAAATCCGCCGTGGTCGCTTCCTATTACCATAATCATTTCCTTACCTCCAAAACACCCTCAAAGGGCCTGCAATTTATACCATATCGCCAATTTGCGATTTTACTTTACCTGTACAATATTGTACCCTGCCGACTTGAACATCCTGTTCATGACTGCAAATCCAACGCCGCTTTCTGCAAGGGCCGACGCCAGTATAACATCGATGGCTTCCTTGTCTGCCGCCCTCAGCTCTCCAAAGAAATTGTGGGCCGCAGTCTCAGGCTTGGCACTGTCATAAACAATAACCTTTACCTTTTGCCCTTGGCTTTCTCTTGCCTCCTTGGTCTTTTCAATTTCGACTTTGACCTTCTGGTCATCCTCGCCCTGAAAAATTATCATTTCCGCCTTAGGTGCGTAATGCTTGTATTTCATGCCTGGGGCTTTGGGTTTGAAGTCAGTCCCATAGCTTTGTAAAAGCCCCTCCCCCTTGGTGTCCATTGGGGAAGGTCTGGTTAGCAGGGTTGGGTCTAATTTAACGTCCCTACACAATGCTTCTGCGAAGTCTTCCTTAGTTAAGATTCCCGGCCTCAGTATAGTCGGCACGTCGCCGGTCATGTCGATTACAGTGGACTCAATTCCCACTCTGCAATCAAGGCCTGCAATAATACCGTCTATTCTTCCCATCATATCATCAATTACATGCTGGGCTGTTGTTGGACTAGGCTTGCCCGAAAGGTTAGCACTGGGTGCCGCAATAGGGCAACCTGATTCAGCAATTAGCTTTTGTGCGGTGAAATTATCGGGCATTCTAATGGCAACCGTATCAAGGCCACCGGTAGTAACGTAAGGGACTATGTCCTTCTTTTTCACTACCATTGTCATGGGACCTGGCCAGAACTTATCCATAAGGGTTCTCATATCAGGAGTAACCTCTGCAGCCAGCTTATCCAAATCGCTTTTAGCCGATATGTGCACAATCATGGGATTATCGCTTGGTCTTCCCTTGGCAGCATAAACCTTCCCTACTGCTTCGGCGTTGAGGGCATCTGCCCCAAGTCCGTAAACCGTTTCTGTAGGAAACGCCACCAGCCCGCCATCTGCAATTATCTTGGCAGCCTCACGCATGTCTTCAGTTGTATTCTTAAAAATCTTCGTTTGCATAATACTCTTCTTTTTATCCTAAAGGACTGGGTGGCTGACAACGCTGCGGGCGAAAAAGACAAGCTTAGAAGTTCTTCATCTTGTCTGCCTGGTCACTAGTAATCAGTCCGTCGATTATCTCGTCCAAATCTCCATCCAATATTGCATCAAGCTTATATAATGTCATGTTAATTCTATGCTCTGAAACTCTTCCTTGCGGGAAGTTATAGGTTCTAATTCTCTCACTTCTGTCGCCGGAGCCAACCTGGCTCTTTCTCTCTGCTGAGATTTCCTTGTTCTGTTCTTGGACCATTAAATCATAAAGTCTGGAACGAAGAACCTTGAATGCCTTATCCTTGTTCTTAATCTGTGACTTTTCATCCTGGCAGGTTACAACTAGTCCTGTTGGAACATGTGTAAGTCTAACAGCTGAGTCGGTAGTATTAACGCACTGACCGCCATTGCCGGAGGCTCTGTATACGTCTACTCTTACATCGTTAGGGTCAAGATTAACTTCAACATCATCAACCTCTGGAAGCACGGCCACTGTTGCTGCTGATGTATGGATTCTTCCTGCGGATTCTGTCTCTGGAACACGCTGCACTCTGTGAACGCCACTCTCGTATTTTAGTCTTGAGTATGCACCCTTACCCTTTATTAGGACAACGGCTTCCTTGATTCCGCCGATTCCAGTATCATTAATTTCCATAACCTCTGTCTTCCAACGTCTTCTCTCGGCATATCTCATATACATTCTAAGAAGGTCTTGACCGAATAAGGCTGCCTCGTCTCCGCCGGTACCAGCTCTTACTTCTAGGATGACGTTTTTCTCATCGTTAGGGTCCTTTGGAAGCAACAAAACCTTGAGCTCTGCTTCTAGCTCTGTAAGTCTGTCAGCAAGCTCGTTGACCTCGGCCTTTGCCATGTCTCGCATTTCCTCGTCTGTTTCCATGTCTACCATTTCCTTGGCATCTGCAAGCTCTTCCTTGGTCTTTTTGTATTCCTTATATTCGTTTACGATAGGCTCCATTTCACCCATTTCTTTCATGTGCTTCTGCCAAACGGGCTGATTGTTAATCACGTCTGGGTCAGAAACCTTCATTGAAAGCTCCTCGTATTTCTCTAAAATAAAGTCTAATTTATCAAACATATTTTTCTCCTCAATTTTCAATCTATCTAATCTATTATTTTACCATAAATATCCCATTTAATAAAGTGGGATTATTACTGTTGGCAATATATATTGTAAGGTTACAATTGATGTGACACCTTAACTCTAT
>DATESI010000182.1:0-2717 GCA_035270905.1 Anaerovoracaceae bacterium | reverse complement strand
GTCTTGTACCTAGGAAGTGGAATATACTTTGAGTATATTAATCCAGCTGAAGGACAGATGGGGTTTTATGTAATGTCTGTAGTAGTAGCATTCGTTATTGCTCTTGCAGTTGCATTTATCCAAAACCCAGGTTTAAAATTTGATGAAAAAATCCATGCTTGTGCCAAGGGAATAGGTGATGACAACATTACAATAATGCTGTTCATATTCTTGATTGCTGGTGCCTTCAGTGGCATTGCCGGCGAAGCGGGAGGAGCTGCGAGTACAGCCAATCTTTTACTGGATATAATTCCATCAGGATTCGCAATACCGGGACTGTTCATTATTGCATGCCTGATTTCTATGTCCATGGGTACATCTTGCGGAACAATAACAGTGTTGACTCCAATAGCTGTAAATGTGGCAGCAGGTGCAGATTTAAACCTTGCACTTTGTGTTGCAACAGTGGTAGGAGGCTCAATGTTCGGTGACAACCTTTCATTCATATCAGATACTACAATCGCTGCAACTAAGACTCAGGGCGTAGAAATGAAGGATAAGTTTAGGGAAAACTTTAAGATTGCACTTCCTGCTGCAATCATTACCTTAGTAATTCTTATTATATTAGGATTGCAGGGTGGCCCTACAGAAATCGGCACCTTCGATTACAACATTTGGCAGGCTATCCCTTACTTTATCGTACTTATTGCTGCTATATGTGGAGTCAACGTATTCATTGTTCTTGGTGGAGGAACTATTCTATTCGCTATTGTGGGAATTGCAACAGGGTCCCTTACAGTTGCAACAACCTTCAGTTCAATGGGCGGCGGAACATCAGGAATGTTTGAGACAATGATAGTTACTATCCTAGTAGCATCCATCGGAGCATTAATGAAGGAATACGGCGGTTTTGAGGCAATACTTCAGTTCATACGCAGAGCATTTAAGGGCAAAAAAGGCGGGGCTGTTGGAATCGGATTGCTGGCATCATTCATGGATGTTGCAACAGCTAATAATACGGTGGCAATTGTAATGGCTGGTCCTATTGCTAAGGATATTGGTACAGAATATGAGATTAAACCGACGAAGGTTGCATCCTATCTTGATATATTCTCATGTATATGGCAGGGAATTATTCCTTATGGTGCACAGCTTCTAATCGCAGCAGGTCTTGCTGGAATCGGAAGCGTAACGATTATCCCATACCTGTTCTATCAGTTTTTGCTTTTGGGATGCGTGCTAGTTGCCATAGCTACAGATAAGAAGTAATTAGACAAAGAAGTAATCAGATAAAGAAGTAATAAAAATAGAAATATTAAAGTTAAAAGAGATGTGTTACATGAAACACATCTCTTTGATTTTATAATGTTATTGCCTGTGATTGATTTACACATTAAACAGGAAGTTGACTACATCGCCATCCTTCATAATGTACTCCTTGCCCTCTGACCTAATTAGGCCCTTTTCTTTGGCTGTGGCAAGATTACCACCACATTCCACCAACTTGTCGTAGGCGATAGTTTCGGCTCTAATAAAGCCCTTTTCGAAGTCTGTGTGTATCTTTCCTGCGGCCTGCGGTGCCTTGGTGCCGTTTTTGATTGGCCAAGCCCTCGCTTCGTCAGGTCCTGCAGTTAAGAAGGAAATCAGATTAAGTAGTCTATAGGAAGCCTTAATGAGCTTATCAAGACCTGATTCTGCAATGCCAAGCTCCTCAAGGAACATTGCCTTTTCATCATCCTCAAGCTCCGAAACCTCTTGCTCGATTTCGGCACAGACAACAACTACCTCTGCATCTTCCGTTGCTGCGAACTGGCGAACAGCCTTAACATATTCATTGCTGCCATCATCAGATGCATCATCCTCAGAAACATTGGCAACATAGATTACTGGCTTATATGAAAGTAGGTCAAGAGACTTAACGTATTCATCTTCTTCATCAGTAAGCTCTAGTGCACGAGCAGATTTGCCCTCCCCTAGGAAGTCGTTAACCTTGTTCAAGATGTTAAGCTCCTTCTGCAATGACTTGTCGCCCTTAAGATTCTTGGTTGTCTTGGTAATTCTCTTTTCCAAAACCTCCATATCAGAGAGCAAAAGCTCAGTGTTGATTGTTTCAATATCTGACAGAGGGTCGATACGCCCATCTACATGAACGATATTTTCATTTTCGAAGCACCTAACCACATGAACGATAGCCGCAACCTCACGAATGTGGCCGAGGAACTTATTCCCAAGGCCCTCGCCCTTAGAAGCACCCTTTACAAGCCCTGCAATGTCGCAAAACTCAATGGTTGTGTAAATTGTTTTCTTAGAGTTGTACATGTCGTGGAGCACCTTAAGTCTTTCGTCAGGCACTGTAACCACGCCGATGTTGGGCTCGATTGTACAGAAGGGATAATTGGCGGCCTCTGCACCCGCCTTGGTGATTGCGTTGAATAATGTGCTTTTGCCCACATTTGGCAAACCTACGATTCCTAATTTCATTATTTTATATCTCCTTCTTTTGTCTTTTCTTGCTTGTTCAAATAAATGTATAGCAGCAGGCAGCACGCAAAAATCACGAAGCTGATAACCTGTGCTTGTCTGAATGGTCCAATCATCAGACTGTCAGTCCTTAAACCCTCAACGAAAAATCGTTCCACCGAGTAAAGCATGCCGTAAAGGCACGTGATTTGTCCAGTAAATCCTCTGCGCTTGTCCATATAAAGCAGGAACCAAAACAGTGCGAAGCACCACAGGGA
>DATESI010000181.1:0-2491 GCA_035270905.1 Anaerovoracaceae bacterium | reverse complement strand
CCGCCTGTGCCTATTACAACATCAGGCTTGAAGCTTTTCATAATCTTGAGGGACTGTCTGATTCCCTTCATTACACTCATTCCTGTGTTGAATATCTTGAAGGGATTGGATCTGTCCAGCCACTTGGCACTGACGAATTTGATTTCGTAGCCTGCATGGGGAACAATCGTCTTTTCCAACCCGATTTCGTTACCTATATACAAAATCTCCGAGTCCGGTGATTTTTCTTTGATTTTATCGGCTATGGCAATGGCAGGATAAATATGTCCGCCTGTACCTCCACCTGTTATTATCGCTCTCATATTCTTCTCGTTTCTAAACTGCAGATTTACGTGAAATATTAAGGACTATACCGATAGATGCCATGAACAGCATTAGGGCATTACCACCATAGCTTATGAATGGCAGGGTGATTCCTGTCGGTGGCATTGAGGATGTAACTACCGCTATATTAATTAGCACCTGCAGAGCAAGCATAATGGTTACGCCTCCTGCAAGCAGCATTCCGAATTTGTCCGGTGCGTTCATAGAAATATGGAAGCACCTCCAGATAAGCACCGCATAGGCACTCATTATTACAAGAATTCCAATGAATCCAAGCTCTTCCCCAATGATTGCAAGTATGAAGTCGTTCTGTGGCTCTGGTAGATATAGATTCTTTTGAACGCTCTTGCCAAGTCCCAGACCAAAGAGCCCTCCTGTGCCAAGGGCCAGCAGTGACTGAACTACCTGATAGCCTGTTCCCAGCTTATCAGCGAAGGGGTCCATGAAGCTGGTAAGTCTGTTCATTCTGTACCCGTCATCATCGATGAATATAAGGGCCCAAATAGCTGCAGCGCCCATACCCCCAAGACCAATCAAATATCTCCACTGTAGTCCAGCAAGGAACATGATTCCCACGATAATACCGCAGACTGTAATTGCTGTGGATAGGTTTGGCTGCATAATAATCATAATGCCATATGCTCCTGCAACAAGAACAAGGGGAACGATTCCTCTTGTGAATGACAATATTCTCTGGGGATCCTTAGACAGGAACCATGAAACGAAAATAATCGCTGCAAGCTTAGCAATTTCTCCCGGCATTAATGTGGTGATTCCCACGTTGAGCCAACGGGTTGCGTTGTTTACCTCTACTCCAAGAGGTGTGAACAGTAGTCCCAGCAGCACGAAGCTACCAACAAGGATTATTACTGCAAACCTACCATAAATGTGATAGTCAACTCTTGAGCATAGCCACATAAGTCCAAAGCCGATAACCGCATATATGCCCTGTCTGATTAGATATGTGTAAGGGGTTCCGTTAAAGTTAATGGCATTATAATAGCTGGCGCTGAACACCATTACAACCCCGAATATTGCCAAGGCTGTAACCAAAACTATTATTAAAAAATCCCCCGATTTAATTTTTTGATATGATAATCTCTTACCCATTTATCTCTCCAGCCTGCTTACGCAGTTCTTGAAATGCTCTCCTCTTTGCTCGAAATTGTCATACATATCCCAGCTTGCACATGCAGGTGAAAGAAGCACAGTATCCCCCGGCTCTGCTGATTCGAAGCCGATGCGAACACATTCCTCCATATCCTTGGCCGTAACATAGCTTGTGAAGCCCTTACGTTCTGCCGCTTCCTGGATAATAGGACCATCCCTCCCAAGGAGAATTAGTTTTTTTACACTACCATTAAATCCATCTATAAACTCATCGAAGGACTGAGACTTGCCGTCGCCTCCTGCAATGAGAATGATATTCTTTTTGATTGCTCTTACTGCTGTCAAAGCAGCATCAACATTGGTACCCTTGGAGTCATTGTAGAACTTAACACCATCAATTTCTCCGCAGTATTCTATTCTATGCTCTACTCCGCCAAACTTTCGCAGGGTTTCACCGATTACTTCAGGCTCAATGCCTGCGAAGTAGCATATTGCAGCTGCCGCCAAGGCATTTTCCAAATTATGATCCCCGATGATAAGCAGCTCATCTGCTCCGCATATAGTCACAGTTTCACCCGCTTGATTCTTAATTACAATATTGCCATCCTTGATGAAGGCACCCAAATCCAGCTCCTTTTTTCTGCTAAAAGGAACTATGGTAGCCTTGCAGCCTGTGCCAAGCTTATAGCATTCCTTGTCGTCAAGGTTAATTACAAGGTAATCGCCCTCGCGCTGGTTTTCAAATATCTTGGCCTTAGCAAGTCCGTACTCCTTCATGGTGTGGTGCCTGTTGAGGTGATCTGGCGTTAGGTTTAGGATTGCCGATACCATAGGCTTGAAATACTTGGTAGTCTGAAGCTGGAAGCTGCTTACCTCTGTAACCATCCAGTCCTCTTCCTTGGCATTAAGTGCCGCCGATATTACAGCAACTCCAATATTGCCTACTACATAGGTCTTGCGTTTAGCTCTTTCGAAGATTTCACCAACCAGTGTTGTGGTGGTAGTCTTGCCGTTGGTACCTGTAATTGCTATGTAGGTGCCGCTGCTTATTCTATAT
>DATESI010000180.1:0-3053 GCA_035270905.1 Anaerovoracaceae bacterium | reverse complement strand
GGATATATCCTGTAGCCTGCAGCCTTCTTTAGCAAATTCTATCCCTGCAAAAAAGGATTTTTCTGCCGTCTCGATAAGATTTTGTGCTTCGGGGCTGATTTCGCCTACGGCATAGGTTCTCGCCGCGTCAGCCATATAGCCCTTGTACTCAACAACCAAATCCACACTTACGATGTCTCCGGCTTTTAATATACGCTTTTTGCTTGGGATTCCGTGAACTACTTCTTCGTTAACCGAAGTACATACACTTGCGGGATACCCGCAGTAACCTTTTTCTGAAGCCTTCATACCATGGGCCTTGACTGTTTTTTCTACGAAATCGTCAATATCCTTGGTTGAAATGCCCGGTTTGATTATGTCCTTCAATTCTCTCAGAATTAAGCTATTGACCTTGCCTGCTTCACGCATCATGTCAATTTCCTGTTTCGACTTGATGATAATCATGTTATTCACCCAAAGCTTTTACTATATCTGCAAATACATTTTCCAGACCAATTGCACCATCAATGTGGGCAATATTCTTAGCTTTTTCGTAATAATCTACAAGTGGCATTGTCTGTTCGTTGTAGACGTCAATTCTGTTCTGAACTGTTTCTATGGTATCATCTGCTCTCTGGAACAGCTCTCCGCCACAGAAATCACATACGCCTTCCTTTTTTGGTGGAATGTTTACAACGTGAAAGCTTGCGCCACACTGTTTGCAAACTCTTCTGCCTGTAAGCCTAATCATCAGCTCTTCAGGAGCGACTTCAATGTCGATAACCTTAGTAAGCTTCATATCATGCTGTGCCAAGAATTCGTCAAGCTTTTCGGCTTGATAAACAGTCCTTGGGAAACCGTCCAGTAGAAATCCGTCCTTGCAGTCATCTTCAAGTAATCTTGAAGTGGCTAGGTCTATTACTAGATCATCAGGAACAAGTTCGCCCTTGTTCATATACTCTTGAGCTTTTTTTCCAAGAGGTGTACCGTTCTTGATGTTTTCTCTAAAAATGTCTCCGGTTGAAATATGAGGGATGTGATATCTCTCAACGATTTTAACCGCCTGTGTGCCTTTGCCGGCACCCGGAGGCCCTAACAAAATTGTTCTAAGCATTTTCACTCATCTCCTCTTATTTTAGGAATCCTTGATAATTTCTCATTACCATCTGGTTTTCTAGCTGCTTCATTGTATCAAGTGCTACACCGACAGCAATCAGCAAGGATGTTCCACCAAAGCTAAGGTCAAACTCTGTAAATTGACTTAATAGTGTAGGTAATGTTGCAACTACTGCTAGGAACAATGCTCCTACTAGTGATATTCTTGTCATTACCTTATTTAAATATTCAACTGTAGCCTTACCTGGTCTAATACCTGGGATAAATCCACCGTTTGCTTTCATGTTGCCTGCAACCTCAACCGGATTGAATGTAATTGCAGTATAGAAGTATGTGAAGAATATAATTAAAATTATATTCAAAGCTGCATATAGCCATACTCCCGGATTTCCTGCAGGTGACAACCATTTAGTTACAAATTCAGTGAATCCAGTGCCAGGGAAGAAGTAAGTAATTGTAAGTGGGAACTGTAACAATGACAGTGCAAAGATTACAGGAATAACTCCCGCCTGATTTACCTTTAGAGGAATATGTGTTGATTGTCCTCCATACATCTTTCTTCCAACTACTCTCTTAGCATACTGTACAGGAATTCTTCTTGTACCCTGCTGTACCTCAACGATTCCGATTACAACCAGTAAAGCAAATATTGCGAACAATATTAATGCGATAATAGTGATTGAACCTTCATCAAACTTTGTATATATACTACGAAGTCCGCTTGGTACTCTAGCTACGATACCACCGAAGATTATCAGTGAAATACCATTGCCGACACCCTTTTCGTTGATTAATTCGCCTAACCACATCAGGAAGGCTGTTCCTGCTGACAATACTAATATGATTACTATGAATGAGAAAGCACTCTGATCTACAACAGCCTTTCTAAATAATCCGATTGTCAAACCAATTGCCTGAACGAATGCAAGAACGATAGTAAGATAACGAGTAATTTGTGCCATCTTCTTTCTTCCTTCGTTTCCTTCTTTCGCTAATCTCTCAAAATAAGGGAAAGCGATTGTTAGCAACTGGATAATGATTGAAGCTGTAATGTAAGGTGTAATACTCAATGCGAATATTGTAAAGTTACTGAATGATCCGCCTGAGAACAGGTCGAACAGGTCAAATAATCCTGCATCTCCTGTGAAAACCTCAGCCAATACGCTTCTGTTGATTCCCGGAACCGGAATGTTTGATCCGATTCTGAAAACAACCAGCATTAGTAATGTGAATATAATCTTGCTTCTAATCTCGGCAACTTTCCAGGCTTGTGAGATTGTTTTAAGCATATCCATACTAAATCACCTCTGCCTTTCCTCCTGCAGCCTCGATCTTTTCTATTGCTGTCTTAGTAAACTTGCTAGCCTTTACAGTTACTGCTTTGTCTAAAGTTCCGTCACCCAGGACCTTAACTCCGTCTTTTACTTGCTTTACAAGGCCTGCTTCTTCAAGCAATTCCTGTGTAACAACTGTACCTGCTTCAAATCTGTTAAGATCGTCAACATTAATAATTGTATATTCTGTTCCCCAAATGTTGGTAAAACCTCTCTTTGGTAAACGTCTGTATAGTGGCATCTGTCCACCTTCAAAGCCGAGTCTTCCTCCGCCACCGCTTCTTGAGTTCTGACCGTTCATACCTCTACCGCCGGTTTTACCCTGACCAGTTGCAGTACCACGACCTCTTCTCTTACGGTTCTTGGTTGAACCCTCTGCCGCTCTTAATTCATGCAGTTTCATTATTCTTGCACCTCCTATCTTATAGTTCTTCTACAGTAACAAGATGCGATACCTTTGCTATTGCACCACGTGTCTGAGGTGTGTCAGCTAATTCAACTGAATGTTGCATCTTTTTTAGTCCTAACGCTTCGACAACTTTTCTCTGTTTAGGGGAAGCGCCAATTGTACTTTTTGTCAATGTTATTTTTACCATTTTAGCCATTTTGCGTATCCTCCTATCC
>DATESI010000179.1:0-2213 GCA_035270905.1 Anaerovoracaceae bacterium | reverse complement strand
CCGGCATTGCAGAGGTGCTTAAGACCTATCAAAACACCGAGCCCGACTCCCTTTCAGTAACAACAGTAGTTCTCATCAAGGAGGGCTACGAAATTTGGGAGACAGCCATGGACTTTCAGGCAGAGCTTGCAAGCAAGATAGAGTTTATGACAGCATTTAATATTTCTAATGTAGATATCGAAGTGAAAGGATTAGCATAGCAATGGAAAAGTGTACAATCAGAATACCCAAACCACAGGATTTTGACCTAGACCATATATTCGACTGTGGTCAGTGCTTCCGCTGGGAAAAGGAAGAAGACGGATCATATACAGGAATAGCCTTTGGCAGACCTGTCAACATGTCAGTAGGATACGACGAAGACGGCAAGGTATCACTTCCGCCAAAGGAAGCCAGGAGAAGAAGAGAGCTTAGAGCAGCAATTTCCAATGTGACCCAGTATACCCATCACATCGATGCCTTCCTTACAATCGAAAACGCAACATTTGAAGAGGTCAATACTATATGGAAGCCATACCTTGACTGGGAGCGAGACTACTCCGCAATTAAGGAAGAACTTGCGTCCAAGGACGAGGTTATGGCCAACGCAATCGAAAAGGGCAAGGGAATCAGAATACTAAGGCAGGACCTTTGGGAGGCACTGCTATCCTTCACCATTTCCCAAAACAACAACATTCCAAGAATCAAGAGCTGCATCGAAAACCTTGCAAGGCAGTTTGGAGAACCAGCAGGTACCTTTAGAGGCAAGGAATTCTATAACCTTCCAACAGCGGCAAGACTTGCAGAGCTTAAACCAGAAGACCTATCGCCTATCAAACTAGGCTACCGTGCCCGCTACATAATCGAAATGTCCAAGGCAGTAGTAAGAGACGGACTGCCACAGGGCTACTGGGAACTAGTTGGACTCACCGGTGTGGGACCAAAGGTAGCAAGCTGCGTGTCCCTTTTTGGACTACATAACATGGCAAGCTTTCCCGTTGATGTTTGGGTGAGAAGAGTAATGAACAGGCTATATGGCATAGCAGAGCGAGACACCAAAGCCATGAACGACTTCGCCAAGGCAAACTTCGGTGAGTACGGCGGCATCGCCCAGCAATACCTTTTCTACTACATCAGGACCCAAGGCCTTGACGTTACCAGAGAAGAAAGACTGGCTCGCGACATGAGACGAGCAAGACTTGCCAGGATAACAGATAGGATGTAGGTTGAACAGGTTCAGCGAGCTATATTGATAATATTGATATTTAAGTGATAAAAATTGTAAAGGGGCATTAAGAGCCCCTTTTGTTGTCCTTATGTTGTTTATTGACACTTTTAATGAATAAAGTTAAAATAAAGGGGTAACTTAAAGGGGTAACTTAAAGGGGTAACTTAAAGGGTATCAATAAAAGGAGGATTAACATGGCATTACCAATCAATATTAATGATTTGTTAAATAATCGCACAATTGAGAGTGCAAGAATTGAATACAAGGGAAATTGGAATCCCGAACCGATCATTCATTCCATCTGTGCCTTTGCTAATGACATAGATAACTGGGGTGGTGGCTATATTATAATTGGGGTTGAAGAAAAAAACGGCAAACCTATAACACCTGTCAAAGGTCTAAACAGTGATTCGATTGACAGGATAAACAAAGATCTTTTGAATAAATGTAATCTAATCGAACCAAGATATATTCCTATTGTTGAAACGGTTACGATGGATGAAAAGCTTATTTTAGTGCTTTGGATTCCGGGAGGGGACGCTCGACCATATAAATGCCCTACAAAGTTCCCTACGGATAAATCAACTAAATATGAAAAGGCATACTATATACGGAAAATGTCAAATACTATAAGAGCTACTTCAGACGAAGAAAAAGAACTTTATTCGTTAGCAAATAAGATACCTTTTGATGATAGGTGTAATTTACAGGCCAATATAGAAGACATAAAACCAACTCTAATCTCGAATTTTTTATACGAGGTTAAGAGTGATTTATATCCGTTGGCTACAGATATGTCCTTAAGAGAATTGTGTCGAAGTATGAATCTGATTGCTGGACCGGTAGAGACAGAAAAGCCTGTAAATGTTGGACTTATGTTTTTTAATGAGCAACCGGACCGCTTTTTTAAATATTCAAGAATTGAAGTTATAGACAAACCGGATCCTACCGGTGAGGGAATGACAGAAAAAATTTTTGCCGGGCCAATTGATAGACAGTTGAAGGA
>DATESI010000178.1:0-7857 GCA_035270905.1 Anaerovoracaceae bacterium | reverse complement strand
TTCAAGGGAGTCTGTCCATTCCATAATGAAAAGACTCCGTCTTTTGTTGTCTCCGAACAGAAGCAGATTTTCACCTGCTTTGGCTGCGGGGTCAAGGGTGATGTAATCGAGTTTGTGGAGAAACATTACAACCTAGACTTTGGGGAAGCCGTAGAGAAGATTGCAGGTGAATACGGAATCACTCTTGAGAAGAGAAACTACGACGACAACCGTGATGCCTACTACGAAGTAAACCGACAGGCGGCAGCCTTTTTCTACAAGGCATTTACTGAGCAGGCCAACAAGGGCTATTCTTACATGAAAAACCGTGGCATTGACGACGCAGTTTTGAAGAAATTCGGAATCGGCTACGCTGATGAGCAGTGGGACAGCCTATATAAGTATCTCACCGCAAAGGGTGTTTCCAAGGAAATGCTCCTTGAACTGGGTTTGGTGTCAGAGAGCAAGGGCAAATGCTACGACAAGTTTAGAAACAGGGTCATCTTCCCAATCATCAATACCAGCGGCAAGGTCATAGGCTTTGGCGGGCGTGCAATCGGAGATGACAATCCCAAATATCTCAACTCGGCCGAGAGCCGGGTATTCCAAAAGAAAAACAACCTTTACGGTTTGAATATTACCCGCCAGGAAATCGGCAAGTCGGACAATGCAATTTTGGTTGAGGGGTACATGGATACCATTTCTCTCTACCAGGGCGGCGTGCGAAATGTGGTTGCATCCCTAGGCACGGCTCTTACCGAAAACCAAGCAAAGCTTTTGAAACGGTATACGGGGGAGGTGGTCTTGTCCTACGATGCAGACAGCGCCGGACGGGCTGCGGCTCTTAGGGGCCTTGATGTTCTAAGCAAAGAAAATTGCAAGGTTAAGGTGCTGCATGTTACCGACGGCAAGGATCCCGACGAGTTCATCAAAAAAAAGGGTAAGACGGAATTCCTTAAGCTTGTTGACGAGGCATTACCGTATACAGATTACAAGCTGTCAGTTGCCAAGGCCAAATATGACATAAGCAACGACGAGGGTCGAATAGATTTTATCAGAGAGGCCACGGGAATAATCAAGGAGCTTGGGCCTGTTGAACAGGATGTATATATACAAAAGCTTTCCAAGGAACTAAAAATATCCGATAGCGCTATAAAAATGGAACTTTTGGGTAAAGATAGTAGTGAAAAGCGGAAATTTGTTCCAAGGGAGGATAGCTCAGGCGAAGAACCGGACATAATTTCCAATTTGGAAAAGAATCTGTTCAAGATTCTCTTCATCAACAGTGACTATATGGACAAGATTATCAGCATTGAAGAAATATTTTCAACTGATTTTGGAGCCAGAGTGTATAAGGTAATCAAGAAGGACTACGAGGAAGAAGGCAAAATAGACTTTGGCAAGGTTATGGATTCGCTGGAGCCTAAGGAAACGGCATATCTGCAGAGCATACTTGATGGCATAATAATCGCAGGAAATGAGGAGCAGGTATTCCAGGAATGTGTAGATACATACAACCAAAACATTTTGGCAAAGGAAGAAAAAGAGTTAATCATGATGTTGTCCTTGGCAGACGAGGATAACAATATCGATAAAATAAACGAATTAACTAAGAAGTTAATGGAAGTACAACGAAAAAGAAATAGTAGCAGTAGGGGGAATAATAATGAGTAAAGAAGAAAAGATGGATCAGCAGCAGGTGCAAGAAGGAATATCAGCCGCTGACCAGAAAGAGAATATACTGAAGATGCTTGAAGAAAAAGCTAAGCAAAATAAGAACGTGCTTACCTATGGTGTCATTGCAGATTTTCTTGAACCATATGATGTAGAAAAGAACTTCGCAGATGAAACATACGAAGCACTTATGGCTAAGGGAATCGAAATTACCAGTGAAACTGAGCCTGAGGAATTCGCTCTAATTCTTGAGAGTGATGATGATCCTGTAGAGGAGGACGACGGAATCGTAGTAGACGAGGCCGGTGAAATCGATATAGATGCAACCCTTCCTAAGGGAATCACAGTGGACGACCCAGTAAGAATGTACCTGAAGGAAATCGGTAAGGTATCACTACTTAGTGCAGACGAGGAAATTGACCTTGCTCAGAGAATGGAAGCAGGAGATGAGGAAGCTAAGAAAAAGCTTTGCGAAGCCAACCTTAGACTTGTTGTCAGCATTGCCAAAAGATATGTTGGTAGAGGAATGCTTTTCCTTGACCTGATTCAAGAGGGCAACCTAGGTCTTCTAAAGGCCGTTGACAAGTTCGATTACCGCAAGGGGTACAAATTCTCCACATATGCTACTTGGTGGATTAGACAGGCAATTACAAGGTCCATAGCCGACCAGGCAAGAACCATCAGAATTCCTGTTCATATGGTTGAAACCATTAATAAATTAATAAGAGTATCAAGACAATTATTGCAGACATACGGTAGAGAGCCGACCCCAGACGAAATTGCAAAGGAAATGGGAATTACCGTTGAGAAGGTAAGAGAAATCCAAAAGATTGCTCAGGAGCCTGTTTCATTAGAAACCCCTATCGGCGAAGAGGAAGATAGCCATCTTGGCGACTTCATTCCTGATGAGGATGTTCCAGCACCAGCAGAGGCGGCGGCATTTTCCATGCTTAAGGAACAGCTTGTTGAAGTACTTGATACATTAACAGATAGAGAGCAAAAGGTTCTTAAGCTAAGATTCGGTCTTGAGGACGGCAGAGCAAGAACTCTTGAAGAAGTAGGTAAGGAGTTTGATGTCACAAGGGAAAGAATCAGACAGATTGAGGCTAAGGCCCTAAGAAAGCTGAGACACCCTAGCAGAAGCAAAAAGCTTAAGGATTATCTGGAGTAATATATGAATCTTACAGAGAGATTGCAATGTATTGCGAATGAAATTAAAGAGGGAGAAACCATGGCAGACATTGGAACGGACCATGGTTTTTTGCCTATATATTTATTAGAAAACAATATCTGTCCCAAGGCAATAATGACAGATATAAGCCACGGCTCCCTTGCAAAGGCAGAAGAGAACTGCAAGACATTTTTGCGAGGGTCAAACCACGATTTGCGCCTTGGAAACGGCATTGAGGTGCTGAAGAAGGGTGAGGTTGACGTGGTCTGCATGGCAGGCATGGGCGGCATTCTTATGACAGAAATCATGGAAGAGGACATGACCAAAACCTGCTCAATCAAGAAGTTTATTCTGCAGCCACGAAGCAATATCGGATATCTTAGACGCTGGCTATATGATAACAGCTTCGAGATTGTCAATGAACAGCTTGTGAGAGAGCAAAGATTCATATGGGAAATCCTCACGGTGGTAAAATCCACTGGGAAGAAGGACAATAAAAAGCAAAAGATGACGGGACAGGGTAAGGCAAATCAGTCTATGATGAATGAGTACAACAAGCCTTCCATAGAATTTGAACTTCCACCCAGCCTTGCAAGGTTTGCAAATCCTCTTTCTCTTGAATTTCTTGAGGGTAAGCTTAAGAAGGAAGAGGCAATAAGAGCAGAATACACCAAGGCTAAGAATCCAGAGGATGTAAGGATTGCCGAGATTAATTATAGAATAAGCTATATTGAGGAATTAATTGAGTCAGTTAAAGCAAGGGTTAATCAATAGCCCTTTAATCCTAGGTAAGAATAGGAAGGAGTGCAGTTATGAAAAGTAGCAAATTTATAGAGATAATAAACCAAATAGCTCCCGAAAGTACCCAGGAGGAGTGGGATAACAGTGGATATCAGATAAATTTACATAAAACTGATTATCGTAAAATCTTGGTTGCCTTGGAGATAACAGAGGCTGTTATAGATGAAGCAATTGAAGCAGATGTGGACTTGATATTAACCCATCACCCGACACTGTTCAATCCGTTGAAATCACTTGATTCGCTGCAAATTCCATCAAGCTATATTTATAGACTTTGTTGTGAAGGAATAGACCTTTATGCCTGTCACACACCCTTTGATAAGGCTGAGGGTGGGCTCAATGATTACCTTGCAACAAGGCTGGGACTTGTGGATATAGGCAAATTTGAGGATGAAAGCAATGACATTTGCAGAATAGGAAGGTTTGCTGAGCCACTTAGCCTGGCAGAGGCAGTAGCCCTTTGCGAAAGAGCCCTTTCCTTTGATAAAAAATACTTCCGCATAGTAGAGGCACCTAATCAGGAGAAGGCCAATATCGACATTGTCGGACTTTGCACAGGTGCGGGAGCAGAGTACATTAGGGATGCAGCAAGAGAGGGCTGCAAGCTCTTTATTACTGGAGATGTGAAGCATCATGAGGCCCAGGATGCAAGAGAAATTGGCCTAAACATTTTGGACTGCGGACACTACGGCACAGAAAAAATCTTTACTGATAATATGTGCAAGCTCTTGGTGGAGCAAATACCATCCTTTGAGGATGTCGAGCTCATCAAGTCGCAGGTTGACGTGAATCCGTTTAAGTGTTAAAATAGCATTTTGTTGTTTTGGGTAAGCCAGACAGTCGCGGGCAGTGATGCCTGAGGAAAGTCCGGGCTCCACAGGGCAAGGGTGCCGGATAACGTCCGGCGTAGGTAACTATAGGGAAAGTGCAACAGAAACATTCCGCCGAAACGGGTAATGCCGTGGTAAGGTTGAAATGGTGAGGTAAGAGCTCACCGGCGTCATGGAGACATGGCGGCCGTGTAAACCCCACCCGGAGCAAGACCAAATAGGGCACTGAAGGTGGCTGCCCGTCACCGCCCGAGAGGTAGGTCGCATGAGCGTGCAGTAATGTTACGCCTTAGATAGATGATTGTCTAATACAGAACCCGGCTTATAGACTTGCCCAAAACAATTAAATATATAACAGAACATATAACGTAAGAAACAAACAAATAATACTATTGACAGAATAAAATAGGAGACAAAAGTGGGAGAAAATAAGGGAACAGAATTACAAGAAAACAAGATGGGAACCATGCCTATAGGCAAGCTGCTGGCTAACATGGCTTGGCCGGCAATATTATCTATGACCATCAACTCATTATATAACGTAGTAGACAGCATATTCGTTGCAATGGTCAGTGAGGAAGCCTTCACGGCCGTATCACTTGTTATGCCTATGCAGCTACTGATGATTTCAGTTGCAGTAGGAAGTGGAGTTGGTGTCAACTCTCTTATTGCAAGAAGATTGGGAGCCCAGAGGTTTGACGAGGCTAACAAGGCAGCAAGCGTAAGCATAAGAATTTCAATATTTAATTATGTAATCTTTGCTTTAATCGGACTCTTTGTAAGTAAGCCATTTATGGCGGCTTATACTGATGATCCGACAATTTATGATGCAGGTGTAACATATCTTACTATAATAACTGTATTTTCGTTATTCAGTATGCTTCAGGTTATGCTTGAGAAGGTGCTGCAGGCGACGGGCAACATGATTGCTCCAATGTTTATCAGCCTTACTGGTGCCATAATCAACCTAATCCTTGATCCAATATTAATCTTTGGATTATTAGGTGCACCTAAGCTTGGCATAGCAGGAGCTGCAATTGCAACAGTAATAGGACAGTTCTTCGGAATGTGCCTTGCAATCTACCTAGTAGTTGCCAAGGATCATCTGGTGAAGATTAAGCTTAAGGGCTTCAAAATTGACTGGAAGGTTGTGAAGGATATCTATGCGGTAGGATTACCTGCAATAGTTATGCAATCAATCGGTTCAATTATGCTATTTGGATATAACGCAATTCTTTCTGCTGTTTCTTCAACAGCTGTTGCGGTTCTTGGAATATACTTCAAATGTCAGTCATTTATATTCATGCCTGTGTTTGGACTGAACCAGGGTGCAATGCCTATTATGGGGTACAACTACGGTGCAAGAAACAAGAAACGATTGATGGAGGCATACAAAAAATCCTTGACAGTTGCTATGATTATCATGGCAGTTGGAACAGCATTATTCCAGCTATTTCCGGAATTTTTCCTGAGCCTGTTCAGTGCAACACCAAGGATGATGGAGCTGGGAGTACCAGCACTTAGAATAATAAGTCTATGCTTCATACCGGCTGCCTTCGGAATTATGAGTTCAACTCTTTTCCAGGGTGCGGGGCATGGAGTATATAGCTTGATGATATCAGTAGCTAGACAGCTTGTTGTAATATTGCCTTTGGCATATATACTCATGCAAATCGGAGGAATAACCCTTTCGTGGGCATCCTTCCCTCTGGCAGAAATCGTTGGAACAGTATTCTCGGCATTGATGCTGAGACATTTGTACAACAAAGAAATTAAGAATATGTAATGGTATTAAGCATATTTGTAATATTAGGAGAGGTAAATTAATGAAATTAGGAATTGATGTAGGGTCGACCACAGTCAAACTGGTTTTGCTCGATGATAATGGGGCAATTCTGTATTCAAAATATGAACGCCATATGTCAAATGTATTTGAAAAGGTTGAAGAATTAATGGACGACCTTTACAAGACAATGGGGGATATAAGTCTTAGGGCAGTAATCACAGGCTCAGGCGGACTTTCTCTGGCTGAGATGATGAACCTAAAATTTGAACAGGAAGTAATCGCCTGCAGTCTTGCAGTTGAAAAGCTTATTCCTGAAACTGATGTTGCAATCGAGCTTGGGGGAGAGGATGCTAAGATTACATTCTATAGCTCGACTATTGAACAGAGAATGAACGGAACCTGTGCCGGTGGTACGGGTGCATTTATAGATCAGATGGCAGTTCTTCTTAATACGGATGCTGCAGGCTTAAACGAAGCAGCTAAGAAGGAAAAGCTCATATATCCAATTGCTGCACGCTGCGGTGTATTTGCCAAGACTGATATACAGCCTCTGATTAACGATGGAGCATCAATTGAAGATTTGGCTGCATCAATTTTTCAGGCTGTAGTCAATCAGACCATAAGTGGACTTGCATGCGGTCACAAAATCGCAGGACATGTTGCATTCCTTGGAGGACCATTATCCTTCCTTTCAGAGCTACGCAAAAGATTTATTGAAACCCTTGGACTTGCGGATGACGAAATCATATTCCCTGAGGATTCTAAATTTTTCGTTGCAATAGGTGCTGCATATCTTGCAGAAAACGTTGCCGAAAAGCCACTTTCCGAAATTGTAAACACTATCAAAAACGGAGATCCTAATCTCCTTTCGGATACTAAGCATATTGAACCACTTTTCAAAAATAAAGAGGATTATGCTAAGTTCATGACAAGGCATGAGAAGGCAACGGCACACAAGAAGGATATCCGCAAGGCAAGAGGCAAGACCTTCCTTGGAATAGATGCGGGCTCCACAACCACCAAGGCCGTTCTCATAGACGAGGACAACAATATTTTGTACTCATTTTATCGAGGAAATGAGGGCAATCCTATTGCAGCAACCAAAACTATGCTGAGAGGATTATATGAAGACCTTCCAGAAAATGCTTTCATTGCTAATACTGCAGTTACAGGCTACGGAGAAGGTCTAATCAAAGCTGCCTTCAAGGCAGACTATGGCGAAATTGAGACCATGGCGCATTACAAGGCTGCGGAGGAATTTTTGCCGGGAGTTGAATTTATCCTAGACATCGGCGGACAGGACATGAAATGCATGAAAATCAAGGATGGTGCAATATATAACATCATGCTTAATGAGGCATGCTCCTCAGGCTGCGGCTCCTTCCTTGAAACCTTTGCAAAGTCAGTAAACCTAGATGCCAAGGCGTTTGCTGCGGAAGCACTTTTTGCAGAGAACCCCGTTGACCTAGGCACTCGCTGCACGGTTTTCATGAACTCTAAGGTTAAGCAGGCACAAAAGGAAGGCGCGACAATCGGAGATATAAGCGCCGGACTTTCCTATTCGGTAATCAAGAATGCGTTATATAAGGTTATTAAGCTTCGTAATCCTGAGGATG
>DATESI010000177.1:0-2075 GCA_035270905.1 Anaerovoracaceae bacterium | reverse complement strand
CTTGTAGCTACAATAATTTTAATACTTAGAGAGTGGACAAACGTGGAGAACATTTTTACCGTTGTGGTAATAGGACTGATTTCCACTTGGTTTTATAATACTGTCTATTGGGTAATAATGCACTTCGCCGGCAGTCCTTACGGATACTTATTCGTACTGAGCAAGATGCCGTGGTATGCATTACTTAATTTGATAGTGATAATGATAGTTTATTTTATACTAATAAAGAGGGTAGTAAAGCATCGAAGAGATAGGTATTTTCAATGAGTAACAAACGTTATACTTCCAGATACATTCAAATAGTGTGGGTAATTGTAATTCTAATGGTGATTTTGGCCGTTAGATTATTTGTGCTTGCCGTAGGACAGGAAGATAGGTGGGAATCCGTTGCATCAGAGCAGAGTATCAAGAGCATTTATACCTCTGCACCTCGGGGTAACATATACGATAAGTATGGCAGGACTATCGCTACCAACAAGCAGATATTCACCGTAACCTTCAATTCCAGCGGACTTGAGACTGAGGTAATTAACGATTCGGCATATTATTTGATTAACAAGCTGATTGCCAATGGAGACAAATATACAGATAACTTCCCTATTAAAATTAGATCCAATGGTACATTCTACTACACATACAAGGAAGAAATCAAAAAATGGCTCAAGAAGCAGGATATGCCTCTTGATACTACAGCATGGGATGCATTCCAAAAGCTGAGAGCCAAATATGGAATTGACCCTAAGTTGGATAGATTTGAAGCACTTGAGGAGCTACAGCTTTCGTACGGGGTATATCCGCCTATTTCTGTAAAGTATGGTGTATATTCCTACGACCAGGAGCTTACAACCTTCCTTGGAAACTTTGGCTTTACCACTGAGGAAATCAAAGCAGGAATTTCTGCTGAAGAGGCATTCAGAACCCTTCGAAAGGATTTTTCCATAGACCCAAGCCTTTCTGACAGGGAAGCTAGGAAGATTTTCATAGTGAGAAACGAGGTCCAAAAATACAATTTCAGCAGATATATACCCCTTACAATCGCAACTGATGTTTCCGAGAAGACAATCGCATACTTTGAAGAAAAGAACATTCCGGGAATTGAAATTGCTTCGGATGTCAAAAGATATTATCCAAACGGAAGAACCGCATCTCATATATTAGGCTATATGGGAAGCATATCAGATACAGAGTCCGATTATTATGTGAATGAGCTTGGATATAACGCAGACACCTTAATCGGTAAGGACGGAATTGAGAAGTCCTATGAGGAATACCTTAAGGGTACTGATGGAGTTAAGCAAATACAGGTAAACAGCAGCGGTGAATATATTTCTACCGTCAGTGAAGAGGAGCCTATTAAGGGCAAGGACGTTTACCTTACCATAGATTTGAATCTGCAAAAGGTTGCAGAGGACGCACTGGAGAAGGTTGTCAAAGCGGTGAAAACCGGAGGTGTTTACCGTGGAGAATACGGAACCGTAGGTCTTGGACAATATAGCAACTGCGAGAGTGGTGCTGTGGTTGCAATTGAGGTTGAGACAGGTGATGTGCTTGCAATGGCAAGCTACCCTGACTATAGCCCTAATATCTTTGCAGAAGGAATTTCCAATGACGACTGGGAGTCAGTTCAGAGCAAGAATCCAAGAGACCTGCTTGCACCAACTCCGTTATATAATGTTGCTGCCAAATCTGCAGTTCAGCCGGGTTCAACCTTTAAGCCGATTACGGCGGTTGCGGCATTAGAATGTGGACTTAACCCTAACCTATCTATTTATGATAAGGGATATGTTAAGGTGGGTGACAGAACCTATGGCTGTTCATCATGGAATGACTACGGCGGCAGCCATGGCAACGAAACCCTTGAATACGGTATAGGAAACTCCTGCAACTATTATTTCTTCTGTATAGGTACAGGCAAGGATTATGGAACAGGAAGATCCCTCAACTATAAGCACAAGATTTCCGTAGACAAAATCATGAGCGTTGCCAAGGAATTCGGTCTTGGTGAAGAAACAGGAATCGAAATTGATGAGGAAACTACACCACTTGCATCAGCTGAACGAAAGATGGAGCAAATG
>DATESI010000176.1:0-7356 GCA_035270905.1 Anaerovoracaceae bacterium | reverse complement strand
TCTCTACTCGCTTTGTTTATGTGTTTATGGTTTGACGCTTACGCAGGAATGGGTTGATTGGGTTGATTGCAAAAACGAGTAGATGACATAGTCCGTTAGGAGCTATGCCATCTACTCGTTTTATTTTTATTGATGTATTGGGTATGTTTAAACTATACTTTCATCTAGTAAGTAATTATTTGGTCCAAACTCTGCAAGCGTACTTGCACTGGTTTAGGGCTGTCTGACCAACTAGGTTGCCGTCTTTGTCGTAAACGCAGACTTTGCCTTTGTAGTAATACTTGGTTCCAGTCTTACCGCCAGTGTTTACATATTTCTTAGTTGCTGATAGCATCTTAGTCTTGTATGCACTTGCCTTCTTGGTTGATCTATAGTACTTGCACTTAACTGTGTAGCCCATCTTCTCAATCTGAGAGTAGTCTACATTAAGTGTAATCTTAACATTCTTGTTTGCCATTCTTACTGATCTTGCAGTTAGCTTCATTTCCTTAAGCAAGGTTGTGAGCTCGCCATTAACCAGTTTTTCGGCTTCTTCTCTTGGCATAATTGTATATGTTGAGAAATGAAGTGTCTTGAACTTGTATCTTCCAAGAGCATCCTTGGTACCTTGGATTAGGCTTAATATGCCGTCGTCGCTTTCTCATACGCATGCTAGGTCTTCATTTTGCATGTCGGCGTTAAGCTTAACGATTACTTCTACGTTGCCGCCCTTGAACTCTGAAACTGTGCCATTGGCAGTCTTAATCATAAGCTTCATCTGATGGCTTGCTGGGTCATCCTTGATTACTTCAACGAAGAAAGTAACGTCGCCCTTGCCGCCTGCCTGCTCCGAAATGGTGTTCAAGGTTTTTTGGTCAACTACTAGCTGTCCGTTGTCAGTCTTGATTACAAGGTTTGCGATAGTCTTATCGACAATTTCTTTGACTGCTGATCCAGGAACAATAATCTCTGAGTTCTTGCCTGTCTGGGCACCTACTGCTGGAATCTTGTCTGTTCCTGTAACATCATTAGGTGTTGTCAGGTCAATAATGATTTCATCGGACTTATTAGCTACTGCCTTATCAACAATCTGCTTACCTAGGTTTTCGTCTACCTTAGCCTTAGTAGTAGTGATGTCGCCATCCTTAGTTGTTGTCGGAACGAGGTCCGCAATAGTTGATGGAGCAGCTCCTGGTCCATTGTCACCATCTGTGATAGTTGGAGCCTGAGTAGCTGAACCGCCACCAGAGCTTCCACCAGTGCTTCCGCCGCCAGTGCTTCCGCCGCCAGTACCTGGGTCAGTTGGGGTCGCTGGAGGTTCTGGGCAGACAATATAAATCGTCTTAAGCGTGTATCCGTCTGTTGGCGTAACAATTCCATCAACAGGACTAATATATACAGTTCCAAGCTTGTCGCCTGTTGCTTCTGCTATTGCACTACCGCTAATAATCTTTGCATCTCTCGGACAATATATGCCATTCACTACAGATGCACCATCTGGATTACTTCCAGAAGTAGCATATATTGCACCACTACTAACATAGGCACAATCCATTGCCCTCGTATTACCATCACTCGTGGTTTCAGCTGTACCACTATATACATTAACCTTAGGATAATCTGTTCCTGTTCCAATCTTGGTCGTGCCTGCATTGATTGCATAACTCCTTGTTTCTATAGTTGCGTTTGTAATATCTGATGAGCGCACTTCAAGGATTCCATTGCCAGTAATACTAACCTTAGTATCAGGACCACCATCTCCAACGTCAATTCCGTAACTTCTATATACCTTATGCACTCCATAGTCGTTAACTTCTTTATAACCGGCTTTGATTTTGTTCTCTGTATTATCTGCCAGTATAATCTTTGCATTATTTGGCAGCTTAATCGCATAAGAAGATGTTACAGCTGAACAGTCTATTGTTGCACCGCTAAGGGTTAATGTATTTGCATTCCACTGCCAGCCTTCTGTTGCCGACTTGTTAGTTGCATCCACTATTGAGGTAAAGTCAAGTGGTTTTGTAATAACTGTTTTGCCGTTCTTTGTCCACTTAGCATAGTATGTTGTGCCATTGGCTGGTGTTCCTGTAAGCTTTGTACCTGCTGCATCATACCAACCTTCAAGAGCATATCCCTGCTCGTTGGTATAAGATGAGGTATAAGTGCTGTAGTTGGCTTTTGTTGCTGTGTCGCCAAAGCTATCGTTAAAAGTTGGGTCTGTGTCGGTAGTTCCGCCGCCGCCGGGTGTTGGAGATTTGCAAACAATGTAAACTGTTTTGGCTTCCTTCTGAGTGATTGATTCATAAACTCTCGAAGTATTGTAATTCTCTATTATTTTAATTTCAGCAGAATCATTGGCTTGCAAATTTGCTTTATCAACATTTGGCTGAGCAAGGCCTGTAATTGTCGCGTCATCTGGTGCGGATACTGATTGAAAAGCTATTGAACTGCCACTTACTTGAATGCTTCCTTTTGTCACGGTTCCACAGGTTACATATATTGCACCACTGCTAATAGTTGCACCCCCAATTCCTATTGAGAGATCTGTACCAGAATCAGTTCCTTTAGTATCGTTAACATTACCACTGCGAGCATTAACCTTAGGATAATCTACTCCTTTTGTTCCAATATATACGTTCCCATAAATTGCAGACGATACCATTGCTTGATTTGTTCCGTTAATATCGCTAGAAGTTACATTGAGAGTTCCATTACCAGCAATATAATATTTGCCATCTGCCATAATTCCAAAGCTATAACCGTCCTTGGAACCCGCGGTAACTGTGTTCACTGTACCTTCTACAAGGTTAATGGTTGCTCCAGCTGGCAGCATAATGGCATAATAAGTAGTGGTTACGCTTGAGCAATTTATTGTTGCACCGCTAAGGGTTAAAACTCCTGTTGCTCCGGATGCATCCCATTTCCAGCCTTCAGTTGCATTTGTGTAAACGTCACCTTCTTTAGTTGCCCCTTGGTGGTCTCCCTCACTAATTGTTGTGAGATCAAGTGGGGTGTTACGTACTTGAACCCCCCCTCCGCCGCCATAGGCGGTCATTGCCATGGCGGGCATCATGGTTAGTACCATTGCCATGGACAAAAACATAGTTAATATTTTCTTCTTCATTTGCTTTGTCTCCTTTTTTGTATCCTTCTTGCTTGCGTCTTTTTGATAAGACTATTATACAATATCAAGTGTCACAATAGCGTCACACTTTTGGCATATTATGTCAAAAAATGGCCCTTTTGGGGGCCAAAAATGTTCTTTTTTGTATTTTCGTAATTTTTTGAAAAAAATTTGTTTTTTGCTGTGAATTTATGTCGTGCATCACAGCATATCTATGAGCCCCGCAGCATCTAGGGTATTGAGCATCTGGGGGGTGCTGCTTGCGAAGAGTTCTCTGTTGGTGGTTCTTCCCACATCTGCTGTATAGACATAATCAAAGTATCTCTTGCACTGGGTGGCGTAGGTTCCTGCCTCCATGCCGAGAATGAGCACATCTATCTCTGGCTTCTGGTTGACTCCTGCCATGAGGGGTGCAGCCATGGCGTAGTCGTAATACATACCTGTCAGGGTATCGTTTTTTTGCAAAACTGACTGAACGCCGAAGAGTACGTTGGTGGACAGTGCCACATGGTTTGAATCTTCTTTTAGATGCGGCCGTTGTCTTTGAGGCTATCCATGGTGTATTTGGCAAGTGAGGGGGTCACGGTGCCCAGCAGGAAAAGGGGGTACACGAAAATTACCATGCAGGCTGCGAAGGCTGCGATTATGAGGAAATTGTTGTTTACGGTAAAGACCAGCAGTCCGGATATGCCCAGGATTACGTACTTGCCTAGGACTGGGATTGCGGCAAAGAATTCGGTTAAATAAAGGTATCCTTTGTTCCTTAGGATTGAATTTTCGTTCATTGATTTTTCTCCCTTTTTATTTGCTGATATGATATACTCCCGTCTTTGACACTTAAAGAAGTGCAAAAGCCAGCAACTCATTGAAACTAATGGGTTTGCCGGCTTTTCTTATGCTTAAAAAGTGTGGTATTTTTTTAATGTTTTGTTTTTTTAATAATTTTTTTCATTTTTTTATCAGTGATAATCTCCGTGTCAAGATTAAATCCGAATGTCCTATGAAGTTCATCTGTTAAATCCGTGCGAGTAAACCCCGGAAGGTACCCGATTCCCTTAAGCCTTCGAAAATTCATTTCTCTAAGGGTAGATATGATTTGAGTAACCGTATACTTCTCATTCAGCTTCCTTTCAAGAAGTCTAAATATCAGGAGTGAAAGGAAGCATGTTGTGAAATGAGCTTTAATTCTCCCCTTGTCTTGTAAAAAGACAGGTCTTGCCTTAAACTCTGATTTCATGATTTTGAAGGACTCTTCAATCTCCCATCTACGCTTGTTGATTTTAATGATTTCACTGATGTCGTCCTCCAAGGTTGTGCAGACTGCATAAAATCCATCAAATGCTGCTTCTTCTGCAATCTTTTCAGCATCTAGACTGCGAGAACTCTTGGTTGCCACTTCACCTTCATCCGTAGCCTTTATTTCATCTATGAACCTAGTTGGACTATGCGAGTTTCTGGTATGAGCCTTTTCGCCTTTATCGATAATCTTCAAGGCTCTTTCTATTTGTCTGCTTCTCACAGACTCTTGGTATGCCTTGTATTTGGGGGAGAAAGAAACAATAAGTCTTTGCTCAATGCCGTTTTCATTTATCCAACGCTCTTTGTAGAAGATAGAATTCATATGAATGCGTTCGTCAATTTCATTTAGATTGTACTGCTTACTGTCATTTATGAGGTACCATCCCTTAGGGTCAAGAGCCCATTCCTTTAGGTGCTTCTTGATTTTTTTAAGTGGCTGAGTAACAACATATGAACGGTTATTGATATTGTTAAACTTTCTGTTAGCAGTACTTGCAAGGCCTGCATCAGTGCATACAACAAATTTGGCGAGATGAAAGTCCTTTACAATTCTTTTTTCGAGAGGAATGAGGGTTGGCTGCTCGCTTTCATTTCCGGCAAATGTGGTGAAGGCAAGGGGAAGACCATCACCATCCATAAGTAGACCCATTTGCACTATTGGGTTTGGTCTGTTTTCCTTGCTCTTGCCAAACTGCTTATCATCCTTGGGCTCATCAATTTCGAAGAAGTAGTTGGTGCAATCATAGTAAAGGATGCCGGTATTTCTCTTGCCAAGTGCTAAGGTAGCAGAGTATGTGGATTCCTGAATAAAATCGGTCTGGTTATTAATCACATCTAATGCTCTGTAAATTTGATGTAGATCAAACTTCGGCGTTTCAATGAACTTCTTAGAATACTCAAAAGAAGAGCATTTTGACGATGGGGCAATGATGCGTGTGTATATCAGTTTTGCAAGGATATCGGCAAAGTCAAACTCGAAGTTATATTTATCAGTAATTTGCTTACAAATCTTATCAAAACCAATCTCGTGAAAGATGTCTTGCAAGAAAAGATAGCCGCCATTAAAGGTGAGCCTCTCATCTTTTTCGATTTGTCTGCCTTCAGCGAATTTGACAAGGACTTCCAAGTTTTCCTGTCTTTCTGCCTCGGTGTATATCGCCGCCTGTTCCTTGGCCCATGCAATAACCTTCTCACGATCATTATCGTGTAACGGCAGCAGGGACTCCATTGAGCCAAGTTTTTTAAATATTTGAGATGTAGTTTTGTTTTTGTTTACACGAATGCTTTTGCAGATATATAGCTGCTCAGCATTCTTAGATTTTGATATTGTTAGTTTCATAATCAAACCCTCCTACAGACATTATATCATACAATGCCACGAAATGCCACAATTATTTTCGAAAAATTGACAAAAAAATTAAGCCGTTTCAAGGCTTATAGCGGTTCGCGTCCTATTCAACTGTCAAACTCTCGGGATTGCGGCAAAGAATTCGGTTAAATAAAGGTATCCTTTGTTCCTTAGGATTGAATTTTCGTTCATTGATTTTTCTCCCTTTTTATTTGCTGATATGATATACTATTATAACCGAAATTTTGTACTATGTGGGTAATTTCTTGTTATGGTCTTTTCGAGGTGAACTAATGAACGAAATTATTGCTTTCATACCACTTGTGGTTCTCATTGTGGGAGCTGTCATAACTAAACGAATTGCGGAATGTCTAATTGTAGCGTCGTTCCTTGGGGCGGTCTTTGTTTATAAAGGGGACTTTTTTCAGGGCTACATTGATATGATTTACGATACTCTGTCTAATTCTTCATATCAGTTTGTTGTCATCATACTGGTTGGTTTTGGCGCGCTTATTAAGCTGTTCCAAGAGTCGGGGTCGTTCCTGGGGCTTGGAAGTCTGCTTTCTCGATACGCCAAGGGGCCTAAGGCACCTATGGTTATCTCATGGCTTGCGGGCTTCATCATGTTTGTTGACGACTATCTCAGCACGCTGGCGATTTCTTTCGCTATGAGGGGAACTACGGACATAAATCGAATTCCTCGTGAGCACCTTGCCTTCCAAACTAATCTTATGGCTGCATCTGTATGTGTGGTAATTCCATTTTCTAGTTGGATTGCTTTCACGGTTGGACTGCTGACTGAGCAGGGGCTGGGCTATTCGGATTATCTTGGTGCTATACCATACGCTTTCTATCCAATAATCGTAATTGTTCTTTGCTTGCTGCTGGATGTGGGAATCATACCCAAGGTTGGCCCTTTGAAAAAGGCTTACGCGCGGGTTGCCTCTGGCGGTGATGTTCTGGTGAAGGAGGAGCTTGCGGAGTCTCTGGTGGATATTGAGGAATCGGAAAATGCTAAGGAATCTTCTGCGCTCAATGCTCTCATTCCTATTGTTGTGCTGGTGGTTACGGTTATTCTCTGTGACAATGATCTGGTACACGGTCTTCTTGCAACTCTTGTGGTTCAAGGGATTCTATACATATCTCAAAGGATAATGTCTGTTAAGGACTTTGTGGGATATATATTTGAAGGTGCCAAATCTATGGCTACTATGCTGGTGATTATATGCTTCGCTTTCATGCTAAGTTCGGCTAACAGGACCTTGGGATTCTTCGATATTCTTATAAGGGGAATCGGTGATAATGTATCGCCAACTCTGCTTCCGATACTGGTGTTCGTGCTGGTGGCTGGTGCAACCTTTGCAACTGCGGGCTACTGGCTAATGCAGGTTATTGCAATTCCGATTTTCATTCCTCTAGCTGTTGCTATGGGTGTTAATCCTTCCATCGTAATTGCCGCTATAATGTCTGGCGTTACTCTTGGCTGCAATCTCTGCTTCTACGCAGATCCTGTATTCATGACGGCTGCAGGAACTGGTATTCCTAATATGAAACTTGTCAAGCTCTCGGTGCCTTATGTTCTTGGCGCGGGGCTACTGGCTGCAAT
>DATESI010000175.1:0-2696 GCA_035270905.1 Anaerovoracaceae bacterium | reverse complement strand
GTCTATATTTATTATCTTAAAAGAAAAGGTCCTCGGAAACATCCCTCCGAGGACCTTTTCTGTGTATATGCAAGGGTATAATTCAATCCTTACTTTTGATTTCATCTTGGATTTGCATTGCCTTGAGGATAATTTGAATTTGCAATCTGATTTCAGGGTCCTTCAAATCCTCACCAAGTTCTCTTTCAATTCTTGCAATTCGCTCAAGGAGGGTGCTTCGGTGTATGTATAACTCGGTTGCTGTCTTAGTTATGCTCATATTCTGATCCAGATAAACCCGTAGAGTTTCAATATAGCTAACGGGCGAGCTAAGATCATGCTCAAACAAATGACGCAGCCCCTCAGAAAAATATAGATCGATAGGAAGATCACCCTGGGCATTGATTATCAGCTCAGTCAAGGCGTAGTCCCTGAAGTAGTAGCAATACTTGTTTGGGTTAAGAAGATTGCCATTTTCCAGTGCAGCTAATGCTTGAGAATAGTATTGCCTTGCATTGTATGGATTGGCGAATACATCACTTATTCCAACCTGTAGATCCATGGTACCGATAAACAGCTTCAGCATATCTTCTAGCCTTTCTTTGTAATCACCATTTTCATCTATAAGGGAATCAATCTCAATAAAGGTTACAATGTCCGACTTATATTCAAAAGCTGTGCTCTTAGGGAAGGTCATTTCGAACTTGTTGCGGACATATTCTGTTGGAATCTGTGCGAAACGGCTGTTGAGCTGCAATTCAATGCATACATACCTTCTATCTATGTCTGCGGTGCTCAAGGCCTTGCGAAGGGCTGAGTCCACAGGCATACCTTCCACCAGTGCCTGAAAAACCTTACGAAGTACACTTCGTTCGTTTGTAAGAGAGGTGCTGTTTTTCTTCAGTGCCAGGACAATAAATCCAGTCAAATATTTGCAGAGGGCAATGTCACCATGCTTGTGAGGTGTTAGCTTGTAGTCAATGGTGAGGCACCCCTCATATTCGTCGTAGTCAAAGAGATTAGAATTAAGGGTTGTAGTGTCAAGGAGATTGAGCAAAAGAGGTTCCTTGATGTTCATTTGAGGCTCCTGATGTTGCAAATATTCGCCGAGAGCAGATAGACTCAAATCGCTTTGGTCCATTTCCTCAAAGGCTGCATAGGAATCCAACCCCTCGAAGCCAGCAAAGGCAACGAATTGGAAATTGGAATTGATTACGAAGAGGGGATTTTTGAAGATAGGGAAGCTGCAGGATACCATTTCCTCGATACTAGCATTGCGGCTCATTATTTCGTTTAGCTCCTCGCTCCAGGAGTCATACTTATTGAATATGTTCTGGACTAGGTTTGAAATTTCAAATAAACCATAGGCCTCCTTGACCTTGATGAAACAGCAACGCTCCCTGAAATACTGCATTTGTGGAATTTCGCCAATGCAAATAATAACAGCGCCCTTTTCAATAGTAGGTCTGATAGGGAGTTGTCCGCTTTCTACGATATATAAATGGTTTGCAAGAAATGCTTTGCTTTCGTTTACATAAAATTCAGGTCGTTTGAGGAGAAGCTCCTCACTCTTATAGCCTACCATTTCAACGGGTACAGATTCCTTAAGGTTATCATAGATAACATCTGCGTTTAATTTCATGGCATATGCTCCTTCCTGAGTAAAACCCGTAGGATACGTTTGTTTTGCGGGTTTCCATAGATTTATTTTATCAATTTTTCGGGGTAAATACAATCTTTGACTGTCGAAAAAATAATATTTTAGACCCTACAAAATGTAGGTTATTTCTTAACTTTTCCCATCTCTTTGTAGACTTTCCAATTTTTCTGACTATATCTAAAATCAGGCTATGAACTTATTTATTAAAATGAAAGAGGTATAGGCGAATTTTTACTATTATAAGGAGGTAAGAGATGGCTATAAAAGACAGATTAGAAGAGATGAAAGGTATTGAAACGGCTTGGGGCAAGATTATTTCAGAAAAAGAAGCATATAAGCTTGCTGTTAGACAGGTTGCAGCCTTCAGCGCAAACCTTTTCCAGGTAATGCGTATTTTGGAACCAGATTATAACAAGAGGACAGAGGCAATCTGCGATATCGCATACATGATGAATGCAGGTGTTGCGGGAACTCCTGAGATGCAGAAGGATTACATAGATGCATTTAAGGATGAATGGAACATTCCAGAATTCTGCGAGCAGTCAGCATGGCTTGGTGGACTTATTGGAGAATACGGCGACGAGTACAACAACATGGCAGGCCGTGTAGTTCAGTTTACAAGAGACCGTGTTGAAAAGGAATTAGACACATGTCCATGGGATATCGTCGGCTCAGAAATGTGCAACATGACAACAGCAATGTTTACAGCAAACTTTGACCTTAACGCTGCATCAGGAACAATCGATAACGAGATTTGTCTGAACATGTGCGAAGCAAGAGGTTGCGGCGACATGCATTGCAGAGTAGTTGCAGAACGTAAGGACGTATTCAATCTTGAGACACAAGGACATCTTGATCATATGCAGCAACCAGTAATGCCAGTACACCCGACTCCAAGAGAGAGAATGGTAAGAGAGGGTCAGGTTCTTAGAAACGGCAAGTATACTAATGTATTTGGCGAAGAAAAGACATTAGAATGGTGCTACCGTTGGGTAATGGAGAACGGTTGGCTTTGGTCAGTTACATTCCCACTTACAGCAATTCGTGACATGACCTG
>DATESI010000174.1:0-2020 GCA_035270905.1 Anaerovoracaceae bacterium | reverse complement strand
CAAAAGTAATGCCACGAAAAAGATATATGTGGAGGACTATGTTATGACCTTCATCAAGCAGCTAACAGGGGAGGATTATTCCCGATGCAAAGCAGCTGTTTTAGTTGGTCAATATGTAAAAATGGAGAATTGCCGCAGTATATTCATATTCGGAGCAGTTGAGGTCGAAGGAATCGATATTTCAAATGAGATCGTATTCTCAAATGATACCTGGACAACTATTTACGATAATATCAAGAAATACTTTACTGAAGCAGAGATAGTAGGCTGGTTTTTGGGTGGGCCCGGATTCATGCTAGAGGATAAGGATAAGATTTTAAAGGCTCATATTGATAATTTTGCAGGGCAAGATAAGACCATGCTTACCTATGATAATTTAGAGAAGGAAGAGTCCTTCCTGTTCTACGAGAATAATAGACTTATTAAGTTAGAAGGTTACTACATATATTATGAGAAGAATGAAGAGATGCAAAACTATATGATCGAACATAATGAGCCTCAGAGCAAGGAGGCGGGGTATGACGACCGTGTGGCCAGGGAAATTAGAACAATTATCCAGAACAAAAAACCGATAGCAGAAAACAACAAGAGTGTAACGAGGCTTATGTATGCAGCGGGGACCTTACTAGCGGTCATCATTCTGGTGGTAGCGGCAAGTATGCTAAACAATTATGACCAAATGAAGATGATGCAGAAGTCACTGGACTCCCTATCGACGAATCTTGCAAAAGTAGAGTCAGCCTTTACTGGCGATGAGATTAATAATCCCAAGGAAGGGAAGGCCGTAGGTGCAGTTACTACTACGGAAGGTAAAACTGATTCTTCCACTAAAGGCAAAACTGCCGGCGAGGGCAAAGCATCTAATCAAAGCTTGGACATCAATGTGGTATCAGGTGATGTTAAACCAATTGACAAGGACGAAGCACCGACATCAGGTGAAGAGCTTGTTGGAGGAAAGAAGGAAGATAAAAAAGACAGTGAAGATAAGGAAGAAAAAGAAGACAAGATAGATAAAGCAGAGCACAAGGAAGAAGACGAGAGCGAGGATCAGGCAAGTACGTCGGAGGATAATTCCGAAGAAGAGGCGGAGGATAATTCCGAAGAAGAGGCGGAGGATTCAGGGAAAGAGACGCAGGAAGAGACTAAGTATTATACTGTAGTCAGTGGCGATTCCCTGATAGGAATCAGTTATAAGCTGTACCATTCTGCTAACTATATTTCGAAAATTATGGAGTTAAATAATATTGAGGATGAGGATATGATTATCATAGGGCAGAAGCTGATTGTTCCATAAGATATTTCATATTGAGAAAAATCAAGAACGTTCTTATTATGTGCTGTGCAAATACTGTCTTGTGAATGTAGGGACGGTGTCGCGCGGCACATTCTATTTTGTATCATAGGAAATTCCTCCAGAAATCCTATGATATAAAAAGCCCTCCGGGCTGGATGCACACTCGCGCGTATTGAATTTTGCCAGCAAGCTGGCTGCGCTCGGCGCGAGAGTTTCGCAAGCGAAACTCTTTCTTGTTGAATAGGAGAAGATTCGACCTATTCAATAAAAATGCTCCGCAAGCGAAATAATTTCTAATCAAAAAAGTAGTGCCATCAACAGTAAAATGAGGTATAATCACTTTAAAGTAATTTATGGGAGAGAGCAATGGCGATGGTAAAGGATCCACAATCGTTAAGAGATTACGGCAATCGGAAGAAACGAAGTCGCAGAAGGAAGGTATTTCTATTTACCTTGCTTTTATTTGCGTTGGTAATTGCCGGGGCAATTTATCTCGTAAAATTATTTAATAAAACCTATCAGAATTATGAGGTCGCAAGTAGCGAGCCAAATATTGAGGAGAATATCATTGGCTACCTTGAATACGATGGCTCCATGGTTAGGTATAGTAAGGACGGAGCAGTGGCCTATGACAAGAAGGGCAATTTGCTGTGGAACGGAGCTTATGAGATGCAGGATCCGATCGCAGACACCTGCGGCAAGTACGCTGTGGTTGCCGACAGAGGG
>DATESI010000173.1:0-7884 GCA_035270905.1 Anaerovoracaceae bacterium | reverse complement strand
AGACAGAGCAACTACATCCCAAGGAGCAATAATTGATGGCACATCAGGTGGAGCCATTGAGGAACCCGAAGATACAGCGGCACCACTGCTGAACAAAATTGATGTTTTGGATGCATTGTCACTGAACGCTGACAGGGATTCACTGCAGCTCAGCTTGGACCTGCTTGAAGAGGGGGAAGGAGTAAACAGCGTAAGCGTGGTCTTTTATTGTACTGACCAACAGGTTTGCGGTAATGTTTGCTATGTTTGGAATGCCAAGGAGGATGAAAACCTTAAGACAGGCATTAATGAAATTTCCATTCCGCTAAACAGCAAGCTTCCTGTAGGTGTGTTTTATATCGACAGTATAACCCTGTGGGATGGCAATAACAACTCAACTACATACAGCATCAAAACCAACGAGGGGAAAAACCTTCTTAGCAAGGGATATGCATATATTTCGGCCTCATCACTTAAGGAGCAAAATCAGGCTATAATTAACTCCTTCTCATTACAGAAAACTAAGGATTTGAACGCAGCCAACGATTTGGTTGCAACCCTTAAGGTAAGTGATGGAGAAAAGAGAATTAATGGCTTAAGGCTTGATTTCTATCAAGAGGGAACCACTAGTACGGTTTCCCTACCTCTTAGCGGACTTAAGATGGCAGGTAGTACATACACTGTTAGATTCCCAATGAACAACAGCTTCCTACCGGGAACATATAAGCTTAAGGGAATTACCGCTCTCTTTGATGATGGCTACGAGGACAACTATGTTGAGATTGAGGAACCATATCTGTTCAAGACATCCACAATCAAGGTTGTTAAATCTGCTAAATGGGAGAATAACGCACCAGAAATCACAGGATTTACTCAGCTTACCAACTCTGTTAAGGCTCCAGGCCAGTATAGCTTCACCCTTGACGTGAGCGAGGAAGAAAGCGGAATTTCAACAGTTGGATTGGTACTCAAAAATAGAATCGGTCACGAAATACATGTAGCATACCAGGTGCCTATTGGCACAGACGGCAAGGGCCTGGTTACAGGAACCCATAATATTGATGTTCCTATTACACCATTTGACGGGGTAGGAGCATACAGCGTGGATTCTGTTACACTTACAGATACAAGCTTGAACAGCAAGACCTTCACTCCAAGTGAGAACCCGCAGGTATTCAAGGGAACTACCACCATGTACATTGCAAGTGATTATAATATCGCATACAGCGGAACTACAAGTGATCCTGATGCATTGCGTTTCGTAAGTGCACTTACAACAGGTCAAACCGCAGTTCTAAATTGCAAGGATTATACAACTGCTAAGGCGGAATTCTTCACTGCAATTGCAGGCAAGGATGTAACCCTAGTATTCGAAAATGATATTGCCCAGTGGGTATTCAACGGATTAACAGTGGATGTTGCCAAGTGTAAGGATATTATCCTTACATGCTCCATCAGCGTGGTTGATGGTATTACTGCTGGATTTGCCAACGAGGACAAGGTAATCAAGATGACATATGCTGCAAACGGCGAGCTGCCGGGCGTAGTTGACATGAGAGTTAAGAGTAAGTACATCATTGAGAAGTACGGTATTTCTCCTGACAATATGATGCTTAGCTATCTCAAGGACGATATACTAAGATCAGAGTCAAGTCAGGTTAAGGTTGCAGGAGACCAGAGCATAGAATATCAGGTTGAGCACAACTCAATCTTTGTAATATCTCATACAGATGCATCACTTGGCAAGCCTAAGACAGTTGCGGCTTCACCTCAGGGCTACACCTCAATTAAGGTATCATGGAGCAAGGTAGGCGGTTCTACTGGCTATTATGTATATAGGGCAACAACCAAGAGCGGAAAATATAAGAAAATTGCAACCATCAAGGGTGCAGATAATCGCTATTATTTGAACAAATCCTTGACTAAGGGCAAGTATTACTATTATAAGATTAAGGCATTTAACGCAAAGGATAGCAAGCTATCCAAGACAGCTAAGTACAGCAGCATTGCATCTGCTAAGACAAGGCTCAAGGCACCAACTATATCCAATGTAAGCAAATATAACAGCATCAACGGAGCAATTAAGATTAGCTACACAACTCGCAGCGATGCCAAGTGCTATTATGTTTACAGGGGATTGTCAAGTACAGGATTCTTCGACAAAATCGGATATACTACGAAGGCTTACTATGTTGACAAGCGTGCAGGCGGCAATTATGGCTATTGTTACAAGGTAGTTGCAGTTCATAAGAGCAACTCTAAGCTGAACAGCCTCAAGAGTGCTGCCAAGAAAATAGAATATTAATCAAATCTAACAGAAACTCAGTGCACCCGGGATTACATTTCGGGTGCACATTAATAATTGAGGGTGAGTAAATATGACAATGAACATGAACGACATAATATATAAGAAACGTCAGGGAGGCAAGCTTACAGGAGATGAAATCCAGTATTTTATCAAGGGATATGTTGATGGCTCCATTCCTGATTATCAGGCTTCGGCCCTTCTCATGGCAATCTTCTTCAAGAGGATGGACAAGGAGGAAACCTTCCAGCTAACCAACGCTATGAGATTCTCAGGAGACACTATTGACCTTGACCGCATCAAGGGCATTAAGGTGGATAAGCATTCAACAGGTGGAGTAGGTGATAAGACTACCTTGATAGTTGCACCTATTGCAGCATCCTGCGGAGTTCCCATTGCCAAGATGAGCGGTCGCGGTCTAGGCTTCACAGGGGGCACAGTTGATAAGATGGAATCAATCCCCGGCTTTAGGACATCTCTTGAGCCAGAGGAATTTCTCAATCAGGTCAACCAGATTGGCCTATCGGTAATAGGTCAGACTGCACATATTACTCCCGCAGATAAGAAGCTCTATGCACTTCGGGATGTAACCTCCACCGTTGATAACTTCAGCCTTATCGCATCTAGTATAATGAGCAAGAAGCTAGCAGCTGGAAGTGATGCAATAGTTCTCGATGTGAAATGTGGTAACGGTGCCTTCATGGAAACCATGGAGGATGCCAAAACTCTAGGAGGTCTCATGTGCGAAATCGGTGCAGCTGCCGGCAAAAAGACGGTTGCGTTTATAACTGACATGAGCCAGCCTCTTGGCAAGGCCGTAGGCAACAGCCTGGAGGTAATTGAAGCCATAGAAACCCTTAAGGGCAATGGACCTGAGGATATTACAGAGCTTGCAACAAGGCTTGCAGGAATAATGATTTACCTTGGTGGCAAGGCAGACACGCTGGAGGCGGGGCACGATATGGCGGAGAATGCCATTAGAAGTGGTGCAGCTCTAGGAAAGCTCCGCGAATTCATCGCGGCTCAGGGCGGAAGCCCAGAGGTGACGGAGGATTATACCCTATTCTCTCAGCATACTGTATCTTGCCAGCTTATAGCCCGTCAGGGCGGATATGTCAGCGAGATAGCTGCTAAATCTATCGGACTTGCATCTCAGCATACTGGGGCAGGCCGTGCAACCAAGGAGGACTCAATCGACCTTTCGGCAGGAATCTATCTTCATAAGAAGGTGGGTGATGTAGTTAAGGCAGGGGATGTGCTTGCAACATTCTATGGCAATGATGAGAATAAGGTAACTAACGCCTTGCAGGAGGCGGAAAAAGCCTTCGTCATAAAGGAAGAGAAGGTAGATAAGCCGGTGCTTATCAAAGAAATACTTGGAATTTAATAATAGCAAAAAAGGGACTCTTATGAGTCTCTTTTTGTGTGCCTTCGGGCATCGCAAATCCCTATGGCATGGTGAAAACCCCAACCCCAAAACCCGGACCCGGCCCTAGGCGGAGCCTATGTTTGTGGGGGAATGGGCCGGGGACTTTCCTGGTATATGGGACGAGGCAAAAACATTTTTGAAACAATTATACAAAAGTCCATTGACATACATTTGCTAGTGCGTTATACTTGTATACAAGGAACGAAATTAACGCGTTACTTCGCTAAAGCCATAGGGAAATATGAGGGCTGGAGGCGGGTAAAAAAGCGTTGGAATTTTTTATAAGTATGGAGGGAAATAGCATGCTGGAGAGATCGGGAAAGACTAATTTGCTTGAGCAAAACAGTTACAAATACTCCTTGCAGGACATCGAGGAGCCCAATTTATATAGGGAAATGTACAACTATGAGGAGGTGCCCAAGGTGGCCTTCAACCATAGGCGTGTACCTATGAATATGCCGGAGGATATTTGGATTACGGATACTTCCTTTAGGGATGGGCAGCAGTCTATGGCGCCATACACTGTTAAGCAGATTGTTGATTTGTATAAGCTGCTGGCTAAGCTGGGTGGGCCTTACGGTCTAATCAGGCAGTCGGAGTTTTTCATATATACGAAGAAGGACAGGGAGGCCATCGAAAAGTGTATGGAGCTGGGGTATACATTCCCGGAAATCACCACTTGGATTAGGGCGAAAAAGGAGGATTTCAAGCTTGTTAAGGAGCTGGGAATCAAGGAAACGGGAATGCTTGTTTCCTGCAGTGACTATCACATATTCAAGAAGATGCAGATGACAAGACGTGAGGCAGTTGACTTCTATCTTAAGACAGTGACTGAGGCCTTCGAGGCGGGAGTTGTGCCAAGATGCCATTTGGAGGACCTGACAAGGGCAGACTTTTATGGATTCGTCGTACCATTTGTTAACGAGCTGATGAAGCTTAGTGAGCAGGCGGGTGTGCCTGTGAAGATTAGGGCCTGTGATACTATGGGGTACGGGGTTCCTTTCACAGAGGTTGCGCTGCCAAGGAGCGTTGCAGGTATCATTTATGGCTTGCAGCATTATTCTCATGTTCCAAGTGATATGCTTGAGTGGCATGGACACAACGACTTCTACAAGGCAGTTGCCAATGCATCAACGGCATGGCTTTATGGAGCTTCGGCTGTCAACTGCTCGCTGCTGGGTATCGGAGAAAGAACGGGCAATGTGCCTCTTGAGGCAATGGTTTTCGAGTACGGTTCACTTCGCGGTTCTCTTGACGGTATGGATCCAACAGCCATTACGGAGATTGGTGAATACTTTAGAAAAGAAATGGGTTACGATATTCCGCCGATGACACCTTTTGTTGGCGAAAACTTCAACATTACCAAGGCGGGAGTTCACGCTGATGGACTGATGAAGGACGAGGAAATTTACAACATATTTAATACCAAGAAGATACTTAACAGGGCTCCGGGTGTTGCAATCAGCAAGACTTCAGGCCTTGCAGGCATAGCCTACTGGCTCAATGCACACTTTGAACTCCGTGGGTCAGATATGTATAAGAAGGACGACAGGCTGGTTGAAGCAATCAAGGAATGGGTTGATGAATTATATGCTGATGGCAGAACTACCAGTGTATCAACAGGTGAGCTTGAAAGTAAGATTGAGGAATTGAAGGAGTTAAGAAAATGATAGATTATAAGACAGTATCTCTTGCCAACCAGGTTTATGAAACCCTGGAGATGAATATCTTAAACGGCAAATATGAAATCGGTCAGGTTATAAGCGAGAATAAGCTCTCCGAGGAGCTTGGCGTAAGCAGAACTCCAATCAGAGAGGCAATGACTAAGCTGGCTCACGAAAGGCTTATAGGAGATTCGCCAAATGGAGCAATTGTTCTTGGAATCACCGAAAAGGACATCGAGGATATTTTCACGGTGAAAAGGGCAATCGAAGTAACCACTACCATGTGGGCGGCAGAGAATATGGATGCTGAGGGACTTAAGGAAATGAAAGATATCATTGAGCAGCAGGAATTCTACGCAGGCAAGGGTGAATCGGAAAAGGTTAGGAATCTCGACACTCAGTTTCACGATTTGATTTACAAATACAGCAAAAGTCCTGTTATGGATGGAATTCTCGAACCGATGCACAAGAAGATGCTCAAATACAGAGCTGCATCTTTAGACAATCCAGGAAGAACCCCGAAATCTGTGAAGGAGCATCAGGCCATATATGATGCTATGGTAGCAGGAGATATGGAGAAGGTTCGCGAGGCAATGACAACTCACGTTGAAAATTCAGGAAGCAGTATAATGCATATTAAGAAATAGTTTGGCAGAAGGGGGCGGTAGCCCAGGGCTGCGTTAGAATATAAATAGGAGGCAATTAATCAATGGGATTAACAATAGCACAGAAGATAATTAAAGAGCATTTGGTAAGCGGTGATATGACCAGTGTTGGTTCAGAAATCGCTCTCAAAATAGATCAAACATTGACTCAGGATGCAACGGGCACAATGGCGTATTTGGAGTTCGAGACAATGGGAATTCCGAGAGTCAGAACTGAGTTATCTGTGGCATATATTGACCATAATACATTACAGTCAGGATTTGAAAACGCTGATGATCACAGATTCATTCAGTCTATGGCCAAGAAGTACGGATTATACTTTTCTCGTCCAGGCAACGGGATATGCCATCAGGTTCATCTTGAAAGGTTCGGCAAGCCGGGCAAAACCTTAATCGGCTCCGACAGCCACACTCCAACAGGAGGTGGCATAGGCATGCTGGCCTTCGGGGCAGGAGGCCTGGACGTGGCGGTAGCCATGGGAGGAGGAGCCTACTACATCACCATGCCGAGAATGTTCAAGGTTAACCTTACAGGAAGGCTCAGAGATTTCGTAACAGCCAAGGATGTCAGCCTTGAAATTTTGCGGATTCTTTCTGTTAAGGGTGGTGTAGGTGCCATCATAGAATGGGGTGGAGAAGGGGTCAAGACTTTGTCTGTACCGGAACGCGCAACCATTACAAATATGGGAACTGAACTTGGTGCAACAACATCAATCTTCCCATCAGATGAAATTACTAAGGCATTCCTTGAGGCTGAGGGTAGAGGAGATGCATATAGAGAATTATCCAGCGATGCAGATGCAGTTTATGATAGAGTAATCGACATTGATTTGTCATCTCTTAAGCCGATGATAGCATGTCCTCACAGTCCAGATAATGTGGTGGAGGTAGCAAGCCTAAAGGGAACTAAGGTAGACCAGGTTTGCATTGGTTCATGCACCAATTCATCACTATTTGACATGCTTAAGGTTGCAGCACTTCTAAAGGGTAAGACAATTCGCCCTGAGGTAAGTCTATCTATATCGCCAGGCTCCAAGCAGGTTCTAGCTATGATGGCAGATTGCGGAGCACTTTCTGATATTCTTGCAAGCGGTGCAAGAGTTCTTGAATGTGCCTGCGGACCATGTATCGGAATGGGTTTTTCACCAAATTCAGGTGGAGTAAGTCTTAGAACCTTCAATAGAAATTTTGAGGGAAGAAGTGGAACTGCTGACGGTCAGGTTTATCTTGTATCGCCAGAGACTGCAGTTGCGGCTGCTCTTACAGGGGAAATTACAGACCCTATGACACTAGCAGGGCCTGATGGTGCACCGGGCAAGATGCCAGCTGTTACAGTACCCGAAAGATTTAAGATTGATGACAGTGCAATCATTCCTCCAGCAGAGGAGAATGAAGCCAAGTCACTTGAGATACTTCGTGGCCCTAATATTAAGAAATTCCCGGACAGCGCTCCGCAGGAGGATATGCTGACTGCAGAATTAGTTCTCAAGGTTGGGGACAATATTACTACTGACCACATAATGCCAGCTGGGGCAAAGATTCTGCCCTACAGGTCAAACATTCCTCATCTTTCCCAGTTTTGCTTCGAGGTATGCGACCCAAGCTTCCCTGCAAGAGCAAAGCAGGCAGGCAATGGAATTATCGTAGGAGGCAGCAATTATGGTCAGGGCTCGTCGAGAGAGCATGCGGCACTTGTGCCACTTTACCTTGGAATAAGGGCGGTAGTTACCAAGAGCTTTGCTCGTATCCATGTTGCCAATTTGATAAACGCAGGAATTATGCCTCTGACCTTCAAATTCCCTGAGGATTACGACAGAGTTAGCCAAGGCGATACTCTTTCAC